>JANZYY010000290.1 GCA_026419705.1 Fischerella sp. | reverse complement strand
GAATAGATATCTTGTCTTTGGAAGCTCAAAAGTTTTATAGCTAAACCCGCCCCTAAAGTAGTTAGTAGATAGTAGGTAATCGCTAACTACTAACCACTAACCACTAACTCTATTGACTTTGCCACTTTTGCAGTTCTTGCCGAGCTTTGTTGTATGCAGATGTCCCCTCTGGAACTAGAGCAGCTGTTTGTATTGCTGCTTTGAATTGTCCTCTAGAAGCACGACGCATAGCTAGCTTTAAAATTATTTCACTCCATTCATCGATCGATTTTTGAGCTTCCTCAAAGCCCGGTTCTCCTGGTGAAACTTTTTTAGCGACTTCGATAGCGCGGTTATAGGTAGATGCTTGTCTTGGTTGAATTAAGGCATTGGCAGCATCTAAAAGAGTTTTGTTAGCCATATACTGCTTGGCTTGGAGTCGCCACTGCTTGATTGCCCTTTGTGCTTGTGAATAAATTGCCTGATCTGGGCTAACTAACTCGGCGGCGGCTATTGCTTGAGCATATTTTCTTTGGTTGGCACGACTTTGGGCAAGATTCAAAATCATCTTGCTCCAAATCTGAATATTTGTTTGTGCTTGTTCGTATTGTGGTTCACCAGGTTTAACATTTCGGGCTTTAGCGATCGCGATACTGAGATCGCTAGCCTGATTTGGCCTCAGGGACATTTTCGCCAAATCTGATATGGCTTGGTCACGCTTGATTGACTGGGACTCAAGGACTGTTGGTGAGGTTACTTGGTTTTTTTGTAAAGATGGTGGAAGTGGTGGTAAGGTATTACGAGTAGTATTAGCAATACTACTACGGCTGATTACTTCAGGTGATACAGGAATTATCTCTGTTTCGGCGTCATCATTTGCAGATTTGGATGAAGTTGAGAACACCTCCACAGTTGTTTTAAAACCTGCTTGATTGCGGAAATACACAACTCCAAACAAGCCTAGAACTATTGTTGTACCTGCACCCCATAACATCAATGGTTTCCAAAATGAGCTGGTGTTTGCGAGCGCCACCCCCTTGTTTTCCAGGTTATTTGTTGTTGCTGCACTCGTCCACGGTGTCACTTCTTTTACTCCTCCTGTATCCCACTTCATCGTGTCTGTTACGATTCTGTGAGCATTAGGCTCTAGTGATGGTACTGGAGAAGCAATTTTAGCTGTATCTTCTATTGATATTGATGACGGCAAGATTTCTTGCTCCCTGGAGGGAATAACGGTAACAGGATTTTGTGTAGGACGCCAGTAGTGTTGACATAGTTCTGGTGTGCGGAGGCTCAGGTATCTTTCTAAATCCTCTAGAGTGTTACCATTGCCAGAGCGTAAAGCTTCTAATACTGCGGCTGTGAAGAATCCGTGACCGAGTTCACTACTTTCGTGGGAAAATTGTTCCGGTTGACAAGAAACAATTGTTGGAATTTGTAATTTTTGAGCCAGTTCAACTGCTTCTTGCCCGACGAGAGCATTTGCTTGGCTTGCAAAAGCACGGTTAATATCAAGCAACAACAATGCATCAAGTCCAGCAATTTGCAGGCTTTGCATTAGCGCTCTTAATTCTATGCCAGTTTCCTCTATGCGTTCGGGGTTCCCTTCTTGTGGCATCAAGTAATCTTGTCCATTGTGGTTGACACCATAACCGCTGAAGAAAAACCACAATCGGTCTTGAGGTTGCCAACAGGCTGCTGCTAAATCTTCCAGTAAAAGCAGAATGTTTTCTTTTGTGGGGTAAGTAGATCTATCACCTAAAGGTGGGGAAGTGTCTGTCATTAACAGACACTGCTGCTGCAAAAAACCTGCTTCTACTACTAAAAAATCCTTTAACGCCTCGGCATCGGCTTGAGCACACACTAGAGGTTGAAAGAACTGATATTGATTTATGCCAATGGCGATCGCCCAGTTATTTGCCATCGCGCTTTCTGTCGTTTATTTTTTGCTTACTTGAAATCGCGGTTGGCTTTGCTGAAAAAACAAAGCTAACCTATGTCTTATGGTTGAGGTTGCCATCATCTCATGCCGAGATGAAATGTTATTTTTATTACTTGCTTAACCTAGAAAATACCTTCATGGAATTTAACATCATTTTTGATAGTGAGGAGTGTATAGGTCATGAGGAGTTGCTGTCATCAATCGTCAAGCAGATTTTCTTGGGTCAATCGAAAATTTCTCAAGAGTTTCATTCAACTTATGCCATCAATCGTCAATCAAATCCGGATAGGTCATGCAGTAGTTTTGCTGGGTGCAGCAGCTCCAATGTGGTTTTTGTGTGAAGCGATCGTACCCCAGACTGTGCAAGCTTACACCGCTAGAGTTGACCTCGCTATTGACCGCTTACCAGAAGAAAACTACCAAACCCTAATGCAAAGAGCAGAAGCGGCTGCAAGAGCAGCGGCTCAACGCAGTTTTGACCAAGATATCTTGGTGACAGATGTTTCCATCTATGTTTCCGTACAAAATCAGGGAGCGATCGCACCAGTTTTAGAGTTAGCAGTTAGTCGCCAACAATGGCGCAGTCGCCCCGATCCGCGACGTTGGGCAAAATACTTCAAAACAGCGCGATCGCTTCTATATTTTGGAGACAATTTCCAAACCCCTACTAGCACCCAACCACCAACCACCAACCAACAACCAACACAGACGCGTTAATGGCTTAAAATAGTAGGGTTGTGAAAAATTGCGTTATCCGCTACTATGGCTGTTCCAAAGAAGAAAACATCTAAATCCAAACGCGATAAACGTAGAGCTACCTGGAAGCACAAAGCCGCCGTTGAAGCACAAAAAGCTCTTTCCCTCGGGAAGTCGATTTTGACTGGACGTTCTAAATTTGTCTATCCAACTGCTGAAGAAGAGGAAGAAGAGGAATAATAAAAGTGCTAATTGGTAATTGGTAACTTGGTAATTGAAAAAATCCATTACCCATTACCCATTACCTATGACCAATTACCGAAAAGCATATAAAAACTAAAGAAGAAAACTTATTTTTCTGGTAACTATGCTAGGAAAATTTTTTCAAAAGCCGGCGCCAGAACAGGGCGATCGCATCCCACCCGGTCAATATTTGACTAAGGGCTTTCCTGTTTTAACTTATGGTGCAACTCCCCAAGTCAACACAGATGAATGGGAATTTCGCGTCTGGGGTTTGGTAGAACCCAAAACTTTTACTTGGTCAGACTTCATGGCCCTACCCCAGCACGAATTTACTGCTGACTTCCACTGTGTTACCCGCTGGTCTAAACTTGATGTCAAGTGGACTGGGATTAAAGTGACAGACTTCATGAAACTAATTGAAGTCGATCCGAAAGCAGCCCACGTTATGGAACACTGCTACGGCGGCTACACTACCAATATTTCAATGGAAGATTTTCTGAGGGAAGAAAACTTCTTTGCCTTTAAATTATTTGGTGAACTGTTACCCACAGAACACGGCGGACCGATGCGGCTGGTAGTTCCCCACCTTTATGCTTGGAAAAGTGCCAAGTGGATTAACGGCTTAGAATTTCTCCAGCGTGAAGAACTTGGTTTTTGGGAACGCAATGGCTACCATCGCCGAGGTGAACCTTGGGCGGAGGAACGTTATAGCAGTTTTTAAGTTTTCCCTCATAGCAAACCCTTTGGTGGTGCGATCCCAAATAATAAGTTTTCTTTGTGTCTTGGTGTCTTGGTGGTGAAAAAATAAATTTTCTTGAACCACTAAGACACTAAGACACCAAGTCCAATCAGGAAAAACAGGTAATTAAAGCATATTTTTCACCCACCTTGAAAGGGCGAGGTGAACTTTGCTTACCCCATTTGTTCAATATATGGATATATGCTACCCCTGGTAACTACCCAATCAGTTTTTTCAAGAAAGACAATTTGCCCTTGGTATAGGGAGCATATCGCCATTTTAAATCTAGCCAGAAGGGATTGTGTAACACGCTTTTGTAGTGAGAAAATGTGTCAAAACTAGATTTACCGTGATAGCTACCGATACCGCTATCACCTACACCACCAAATGGTAGAGATGAAACACCGATGTGCATGACTGTTTCATTCAGGCATACACTTCCAGATGAGGTGGCTTGTAAAATTTGCTGTTGTAGGTTTTTGTTGTGAGAAAATAAGTACAAAGCTAAGGGTTTGGGTCGAGAGTTGATGAGGGCGATCGCCTCTGATATATCTTTGTATTCAATCACAGGTAGAATCGGACCAAAAACTTCATCCTGCATGACAGGATCTGCTACGGAGACGTTGTCAATTACTGTTGGAGCTATATAAAGTTCATCTCGATTTGTTTCGCCGCCAATGCGGACTATACCACAATGAAGAAAATTTACTAACCTGTCAAAATATTTTTGATTAATAATTCTGCCATAATCAGGACTAATAGCAGGATTAGCACCATAAAATTCTTGAATACACTTTTTAATTTCAGATAATAAACTTTCTTTAATTCTTTGATCGATTAATAAATAATCAGGAGCAAGACAAGTTTGTCCGGCATTGATGAATTTACCCCAAGTAATCCGCCTGGCAGTATGTTCAATATGAATGTCGGTATCTACAATACAAGGATTTTTGCCACCTAATTCTAGAGTGACAGGTGTGAGATGTTTAGCTGCTGCTGTCATAATTATTTTGCCGACAGCAGTACCTCCAGTGAAGAAGATGTGGTCAAATTTTTCTGCTAGTAGTTCTTGACTAGTTTCTACGCCTCCTTCTACTACTGTTATGTATTCTGGCTGGAAATATTTAGCGATAATGTTGGCAACGAGACTAGATGTATGCGGAGCAAGTTCTGAAGGTTTGAGGATGGCGCAGTTTCCAGCAGCGATCGCTCCAATTAATGGTGAAATAGTTAACTGAAAGGGATAGTTCCAAGCACCAATAATTAAAACCACTCCTAGTGGTTCTGCATAAATTTGTGCTGAAGCCGGAAGTAATTGCCAAGGAACTTGTGCTTTTTTAGGTTTAGTCCAAATCTTGATATTTTTGAGACAATGTTCAATTTCTTTGAGTACTAATACAATTTCTGAAGAAAACGTTTCAAATTCCGGTTTATTTAAATCTGCTTTTAAAGCCTGATAAATTGCTGCCTCATTATCTTTTACTGCTTGTTGTAAACTTTTCAGCTGGACAATCCGAAAAGCAATATCTTTAGTTTTACCTGTGTAGAAAAAATCTCGTTGTTTACGAATAATATCAGCAATTGATAATTCAGTATTCATATTGTTGCTATTAGAAAACACATGAATTTGTATGAATATGGCGGGCTGTCCGGCCCGCCCCACAAGAAGTGAATGCACTTGGATGATCAAAAATTAGATGTGTTTTAGCTTAATTCATAATTTCTAAACTTATTGTTTGACGGGGATAGATACAATAAAAACACTGCCTTTACCTACTTCTGAAATAACTTCGATAGTACCTTTGTGCGCTTCCACAATTCGACGAGAAAGGTAAAGTCCTAAGCCACTTCCAGAACGCTTGTGGCTACCTTGGCGAAATCGTTCAAACAAGGTTGCTTGTTCTTCAGGAGGAATGCCAGGGCCTGTATCCGCTACCTTGATATTAATGCGATCGTCGGTAGTAGTAGGCGCGATGAGGTGGATCTCTACAGAACCTCTGTCGGTAAATTTGATGGCGTTACCGATGAGGTTGGTGAATAGCCGATGCAGTTCTAAGCGATCGCCCATCACTGTACTATTGGTTGATTCCTCACCAAGATCTAGATTTATGGCCAGTCCCTTTGGTTCGGCTAGGGGAGTTAATTCACCTGCCACTTCTTTAAGTAATTGTCCTAGATTCACTGGTTGAAATGCTAAGGTTTTGCGTCCTGCTTCAAAGCGATAAACTTCCAGTAGGGTATTCACCATTGCCAGCAAATTGCTATTGCTACGGGCCATGATGCTAATAACTTCTTGCATTGGTGGTGATAAACTTCCCAATGCACCTTCTGAAAGAAGTATCAGCATCCGTTCTGCTGCTACTAGAGGTGTACGTAAGTCGTGGGTGAGACGAGAGACAAAATCTTCTCTTTGGCGAGCAATTTCATCACGTTCGTCGATACTGTGTTTGAGACGGAGGAGCGACCGCACCCGTGCTAGCAGCTCGTCTACTGTTACTGGTTTACGGATAAAGTCATCAGCACCCAAGTCTAATCCTTGAGCAACATTTGGCGAATCATGAGCGGTGATCAGTAGGATCGGGATAAATGGCAAACTTTTGTTTTCCCTAATCCGCTTGGTTACTTCATAACCATCCATTCCTGGCATCATCAGATCCAGCAGTATTAAGTCAAAAGTCGCTTCAGCAATTTTTGCCAATGCACAAGCACCATTTTCTGCTGTAGTAACTGTATAGCCTTCTTCCTCCAATATGGTTTTGATTAAAAATACATTATCAGGAGAATCATCGACTACTAGTATTTTGTCTGCGTAAGAAGCCTGTAAATTCATTTATCAATAAGATTTTCAGTAAAAGTTAACGAACCGATCTAGGAGACTCGTTGATAGCAAATCAACTTCAACGATCGCACTCTTCAAATAGCTTTCGACCCTAAAAAGTACAGCACTATATTCAATAC
>JANZYY010000289.1 GCA_026419705.1 Fischerella sp. | reverse complement strand
CACCTGTACGTCATGCTCCCAAGCTTTGCGGGTCAATTGTCCGAGGGTTTTGAGTTCGGCTAACTGCGCTTGATCGGATGCATCATGGGTACAACCAGGACGCAAGGAGTCACCTAAGCTAAATGAGACATCATATTTCTTGAAAATTTCGATGATGTCACGGAAGTGAGTGTAAAGTGGGTTTTGTTTGTGGTGATGTAGCATCCACTTTGCGAGAATACCACCACCACGAGAGACGATGCCAGTCAGACGGTTTCTGACTAAGGGCAAATATTCAATCAAAATCCCGGCGTGGATAGTCATGTAATCTACCCCTTGCTGGGCGTGTTTCTCTATCACGTGGAGAAAATCATCAGGAGTGAGATTTTCAACTCTACCATGAACGCTTTCTAAAGCTTGGTAAACTGGCACTGTGCCAATGGGAACGGGCGAAGCTTTGATGATGGCGGTGCGAATCTCGTCTAAATTACCGCCGCCAGTAGATAAATCCATGACGGTATCAGCACCATATTTTACTGCCAGTCTTAGCTTTTCCAGTTCTTCATTGATATCAGAAGAGTTGGGAGAAGCACCAATGTTGGCATTTACTTTACACTTAGAGGCAATGCCAATACACATTGGCTCCAAGTTAGTGTGATTGATATTCGCAGGAATAATCATTCGTCCCCGTGCTACTTCATCTCTGATTAACTCGACGGGGAGATTTTCCCGCTGGGCGACGTAGTGCATTTCTTCGGTAATGATACCCTGACGAGCATAGTACATTTGAGTAACATTGCTCAGCCCACGCCGCTTGGCGACCCATTCTGTTCGCATATTTGCTTTACCTCTATAAACAGCTTCCCTTCGCCGGTATTACCCGGATTCAGGTTCTAAGGGTCTAATCTCAGCCTATATGCAGGCACCCCTAGCATAAGACCTGATTGTAGCACTTTGGCAGTGGCAAAGATATGCGAATTAACAATTTATGACTGTGTAGTTTGCTAATGAGCGATCGCAATCTTCTACTACAAACGCGATCGCCATTTAGTTCATGTTGTCACACTCTTGAAATTTTACTGCTCAAAATTTCTACTTCCCAAAACTTGGGGTGTGGAAGTGGCGTATATAAAACAGTATCGCTCCCAAGTTACAAATCAAACAGGTAATCGCCAGTGACAACAAAACATAAGTGGGAACCATGACTACACCAATCGTGAACCAAGTATAAACGTGTAGTACCATCACTAAAGCAAGCATGCAGGCTGCTAAGGAAGCTGACCACACTTGCTGTGGTGGTCTATGCACTACAGCAAAAATAATCGTCAACAGCGTGGCAAGCAAGTTGGCTGGTACGAGAAATGTACAAACACTGATGCAGTTGGTGCGGGAAAACTCCGCTAGGGTGTGGAAATCGAGCATTAACTTTTGAGATAACGTCACTTTAGTATAAGATACTTAATCACCTGATGAAATAACGAAATCTAAATCTGAGCAATACTTAATTTTATTATTATGATAAGTTTACATACATATTTGAATTTAGTATAACAAATTACCATTATATAAAATGACTTGTGAACTTAGAGAATCGAGAACGGGAGATGAATCAAAATAATTTACCTGCAATGACCTTGGTGTCTTAGTGTCTTGGTGGTTAATAAAATTTATTTTTTCACCACATAGACGTGCGGCGGCTGAAGGCAGGGTAGTGGTTTGGCAAAGCAACTGTGCGGGGTTTGTAGTTGGCGCTTTCGCGCTGAAGCGCTAACTACAAACAATACTTACCCAGCAATTTTGGTTTGGTGGAGTAGTAGGCACAAAGACACAAAGAAAACTCGATGTTAAAGGTTGCGCTTCGACAGGGCTAGCAAGAATGCTCGCCCTACTATCAGAAATTATTAATTAACCCATTAAAATGACTTTATCGATAACGTGAATAATGCCGTTATCAGCCTCAATATCTGCTGCTAAAACAGTGGCATTTTTTACTTCAAAACCATCAGAACAATCAATTTTAATTGTCGAACCTTCCACTGAAGTCACAGTACCGAGTTGAGCTAAATCAGCTTTCTTTAGCTTGCCAGGAACGACATGATATTTTAGAATTCGCGTTAGCTGGGGAATATTTTGAATCAGGGTTTGTATAGTTCCTGGCGGTAGTTTGGCGAAGGCATCATCGGTGGGTGCAAAGACAGTGAATGGGCCAGGGCTTTTTAATGTATCTACTAATCCTGCGGCTTTTACAGCCGTCACTAGAGTTTTGAAGGAATCTGCACTAACAGCAATATCAACTATATCAGGCATTTATTTCACCATTACTCTAACAAAGATTTTAAATCAAGTAAGAAAGAAGACAGAAAAAATCGCTAGAAGAATTGTTGTTGGCGATCGCTTCATTCAAACTATCTTGGATTATACGGAAAACATGAGACCTTACAGCACTAGCATGAAAATAGATTACGACGAAGCGCCCTTGGGAGTTAGAAGCGATTTTTGCTAATCTTTTAAGGAAAGCGGTTTCTGCAGGTGTGAATTTACCACTGATTAGTTGTTTGTACCATCACCTCAAGTTTTTAGATGCCAGAAATAGAGAATTGTAAATGAGGAGTTATATTTTATCCGTTTAATCAGTTTATATTCCCCTGTAAGTACGGTTTAATGATTTTCTTTCCATTAGGGATTACCAAGAAATAAATCATCCCTTCTTGTGGAGTGGACATCCTGTCCGCCCATGACTAAGTGCGGGCGAGACGCCCACTCCACAAAAAGAATTATATGTTTTTTATTTGGAAGTCTCTTACCAATGAACAATTACCCATACCCAATGTTTGTCTCCTTTTTCGAGACATCATCAATGGGATGTTCTCGCTCGTCAAATTCCAGCGATGCTTCATACCGAGTTAATGGAAAAGGTTCCAAAAACTTACCTTTTTCCCGACTTTCCAGTCGCCACCAGAGGGTTTGTACAGCTATCTGTTTATCATCAACGAATTCAAAAGTAATTTCACCAAGGTTATTTACTCCCACTATTTCTTTACCATCTCCCCATTTGCCGCGATAATCACGATAGTTTTTTGCCATTGCTAAATACTTTTCTAAGGCTGGCTTGCGGTTTTGTCCTGGTAGAGGAGCAGTTACAGATTGAGGCTGGAGAATATGGGAATCTCGTGGTTCCTTCACTTTTTCATATTTTGCTAATAAAAAATCAATTCGATACCACCACTCAGGTTGTTTAACGATCTGGAATGTTTTAAACCAACTGCGTTCTTTAATTAAATCTACTACGGCAGGATTTGTTTTGATTTTCCAGGGTATGCATTGCAATATTTGGTCAGCAAAAGTATACACAACACCAATCTCGAGTTCTTTTGTGTCTTGGTTTTCCCACCCAACAATCTCTGCTGTCGGTAGATGTTTGATAGCTTCAATCGGAATGAAGCCTTTTTTGTGCAATGAATGACTACCAACCGCGCCACTGTCTTCATTCTTCAATGAACTACTTGTAAATTGAACAACAACAAGTTCGGTGTTATGATTTTCTAAATGTTGAAAAGGACGTGTGGCTGCATATCGCAAGCGAGCAGTAAAACTGTAGTGTACATCTCCTGATAAGACAATTACACGATTTTGCTTTGCTGGTAATGCTCGTGAGGCCAAACAAGCAAGCAGTCTTTCAAAAGCAGTTACTTCTAAACCCCAAGCCTCTGGATCGAAACCCCAAGCAGCACTACCTAAATTTTCAGCAAAAGTCTTAGCTGTCTTTTGGATCGTTTCCAATAGAGGTACACCAATGACAGGACCTGGTGAGATCAGCAAAGTTACTTTTGCATCTTTGGGACGAACCACTTTTGATATTTGGCGATCGCAACCTGCTTCGCTCAAAAGTGAGGGAAAATCAAAGTCTTTGCCTGGAAATGCCCGCCAGGTGCGAGTATCTAGTACTATGACTTCATATTCTGGCCCAGTGACGGTATAATGCCACTTTAGGGAAGCATCTGTATGGGTTAGTTGCTTTGAGTTTTTAATATCTGCAAGGGATGGTAAACCAACGCGCCGGGAAATCTCTTGTTCGTGTTGTAGATTTTGACCTTGTGAAGCTGACCATGCTACGGCAGCTTTTATTAATGCTGCTCCTGGTTTATCATCTTCAAACTCGTCTGGTGTATTTCCCCAAGCTTGGCAGATAGCATAGGCTAGCATACCATTTTGCAGAATGCGTCTGCCCAGAGGTTTACTGAGAACGCGATCGCACCATGCCATGTTGAGATAAAAATCGTCGGTAATTTCATGGTCGTCAAAGATCATGTAAGTGGGAATATTCGCGAGGGCGCGTCTGATTTCTTTCAAGGTTTGTTGAAAGTTTTTTAAATATTCAAGTTCTTCTTGAAATAAAATTTCACTACTTGCAAGTAATGGTAAATTCTGATTGACATCCGCAAATGTTGGTAAATTTTCGGGTTCAGGCCATAAAACATCACTCCAGGCGAATAAATACATCATCAAAAATTCGCCAAACGTGAATAAATGACTTTTAGCAATGTTAGAAATTCGGTTAACTTTATTCATACTTGCTGTTAATCCAGCAGTATGCGTTGCTAAATAATTGCGCTGTCCAGGATTTAACTCTTGTAGATTTTTGACATCTGGTAGTGTTTCCGACCATCCCAGCAGGGTTTGACCTGCATCCATTAACATGAAAAGTAAGGCGTCTGCAACATCATCTACATAGATTTGATCCCCAGTGAGAAAGAGTTGATGTGGTCGTTTTTTTGGGTCTTGTGCCAATGCTTCTTGAATCATCTTGTCCAAAGCTGCCATTGCATCCAGACTTTCACCATGTGGCTTGCGACAAGAACCATGAATTATGCGTAAATCTTTTAAATCATTTGGCACCATCCCAAAACTTGGCAAATCATATTCAGGATATGTAATATCTGCGATTGACCCTTGGGGATTTAAAATACCAGGAGTGCTCAGAGTCTCTCCATCACCAAATTCTAAATTATAGAGATAATTTTCACCGTATAAAAGCCCATTCGTGTCATTTTTAGCAGTAACAGCAGCTACATGTAAATTACTGCCTAATGGAATTGTATTCTTACTACCAAAACTTAATATTTTTTGCTCGTTATCAAAGATTTTGAGAGTGACATTGCGGCTTTCTTTTAAAACTATCCATACAGTAACGCCATTAGGTTCAGTGCGTCGCAAAATTGGTCCTGCAAGAACGAGTGGCAGTTGATTAATTCGTTGCCTTAATGATGTCCATGTCATGGACTTGTGCCATCAATAGTACACTTTGAGTATATTGATTCGGTGAATTATGTCAATATTTATAAAAAAAATTATTTGTCAAACAAGGCTCTAAAGTGCCTACTAAAAATTTACCAATTAACTCAAATTGCTAGAAATTTTCTTTTGTGTGAAAACACGAAATACAACTTGGGGATGATAAAAAGTTAGAGGTGATTTGAGTAAGTGAATAATTTCTACAAATAAAGTACGCAATTCGGTATCTACATTGCTGCTTTTAATCAGTTGTTGATTGTACCAAACCAAAAGTTTGTCAGCCCAACTAGGCTCCTTTCTACCTAATGTGGTAAGAAAACGAGAGTCTTGGGTTGTAGCTAGCATCCAGTGAAAAGAATTGCTTTTTGCCAAGTTTTTTTGGAAGTGTGAAGGCTGAAGTTCAGTATCACTTAGCCAGTCTTTGAGAAGCATTGCTGATAAAGCACTGACTGTCATCCCTTGACCATAAACCGGACACAAGGCACAAACTGCATCGCCTAATACCACAAAGCCCGCAGGCATGTTAATTTTTTCATAGTGACGCAGCCGATTTGCAGTAGCACGATGGGCATAAACAGGTGACACTGGTTCCGCATCCTTGATGGTTTCATAAAATCTGGGACTAGACAAACTGCGGGCGAATGCTAAAAAGCCCTCATTTTCAAGCGGTGGAAAGTCACGCCCATAACCACCAAGAGTAGCTATCCATTCTCCACCTTCAATCTTGGCTAAATACCCCAAGCGAGTATTTTTTGGGGGTTCTTGGGTAATTAGCATCACCTTCCAATCTTCAGCAAAATCTTCTGGCTGTTTGTAACGTCTGGTGGCATATCCCAAAAATGGGTTAACTATGGTTTCTGGTGGTGGTGTGAATCCGATATTTTCCAGCCACTGGGGTGCATGGGAACGACGGCCGCTAGCATCAATTATTAAGTCAGCGGACAACTCTTTTAAACCCTCGCCCGCAAGAGATTGTAATTTTACACCCGTAACTTGGGTTTGACTGGGGTTTGTCAGCAAGGCGATCGCCCGATGTTGTTCGACAAACTGCACCGGAGAAAACTCTGCCAGACGCTGGCGGATTGCCCATTCTAGCAAGGGACGAGAGCAAGTCAAGGAAACAATTTCAGAAGGCACAACGGCATTTTTGCTCCATCGGCCTTGGGTGAAAAAATGAAACTCCCGCATCCAGTCAAGGGTAAGTGCACCAGCAACACTCAACTGTGAACCGATACCGGGGAAAAGTTCCTCTAAAATCCTGTATCCTCGCACCAATAAAACATGGGGC
>JANZYY010000288.1:6333-6566 GCA_026419705.1 Fischerella sp. | reverse complement strand
CCACAATGGTTAAAAGCATCTGGATTGGCAACTGACGAGCAAGGTTTTATTCTGGTCAATGACGCATTGCAATCCGTGTCCCACCCCCAGGTATTTGCAGCCGGAGATATTGCCACGATGGTAAATCATCCGCGTCCGAAAGCAGGAGTTTTTGCTGTTCGCCAAGGGAAACCATTATTTGAGAATTTACACCGATTTTTACTCGGAAAATCTCTCAAACCTTATAAACCGCA
>JANZYY010000288.1:0-6323 GCA_026419705.1 Fischerella sp. | reverse complement strand
ATATTTAAGTTTAATCGGTACTGGCGATGGCAAAGCGATCGCCACACGCGGCTTTTTGACCTTACCACCTCATAAATTATTGTGGCTGTGGAAAGATTGGATTGACCGTCGTTTTATGGAACGGTTTAGTAAGGGAGCAGGGACTAGGGACTCGGGACTAGGAAGAGAAACGAAAAATGCCAATTCCCAATACCCAATTCCCGATACCCAATCCCCCAATGTGATACGCTGTGTTGGATGTGGTTCTAAAGTGGGTAGTACAGTTTTCAACAAGATCCTCTCCCGCATCCAGCTAGAACAACCTCTAGGGGAAGACAGAAAAGATATCATGAT
This sequence comes from Fischerella sp., assembly GCA_026419705.1. Lineage (GTDB taxonomy): Bacteria > Cyanobacteriota > Cyanobacteriia > Cyanobacteriales > Nostocaceae > PCC9605. The sequence continues at coordinate 5,990 of JANZYY010000288.1, read as the reverse complement.
TGGTTTGGATGCACCAGATGATGCAGTGGTGGTGCAGGTGCCAGCCGATCGATTAATGGTACAAACTATAAATTATTTTCGCAGTTTCATTAACGATCCGTATATCTTTGGGCAAATCAGTGCTAATCATTGCTTGAGTGATATTTTTGCAATGGGAGCTTTACCGCAAAGTGCCTTGGCTGTAGCTACTATTCCCTACGCTGCACCAGCCAAAGTCGAAGAAACCCTCTATCAGCTACTATCTGGTGCGGTGAAGGTGCTCAATCAAGCACAAGCGCCTCTGATGGGGGGACACACAACTGAAGGCGCAGAACTCGGATTTGGTTTATCTTGCAATGGTTTAGTTGCTCCCTATGGGTTGCTGCGTAAAAGCGGAATGCAACCAGGACAAGTGTTGATTGTGACTAAAGCTGTGGGTACTGGGACATTATTGGCTGCTGACATGCGTCGCCAAGCTAAAGGTGGTTGGATTGAGGATGCGGTGGAGTCGATGCTGTTGTCCAATCAAACTGCAGCTACATGTTTATTAGAACATGGGGGAACCGCTTGCACTCATCTGACAGGCTTCGGCTTGTTGGGACACTTAATGGAGATGTTGCAAGCTTCTGGTGTGGGAGTGGAGTTGCAACTGGAAGCGATCCCAATTTTAGCAGGCGCAAGAGAAACAGTACAAAAAGGGATTGTTAGTTCACTACATCCAGAAAATTTGCGTGCTTCATGTTATATTTATAACTTAGAGCAATGGGAATCTCACTCTGATTTTCCTTTATTATTTGACCCGCAAACCTCTGGCGGTCTTTTAGCTTCTATCCCAAAGGAGAAAGCTAATAGTTGCTTAGCTACGCTTAAAGCCTTGGGATACACAAAAAGTCGCATCATTGGTCAAGTAGTAGCGCAAGTTAGAGTTGAAAAGCCTATTACTTTGATTTAATTGCTTCTACCCATAAATATTTTGTTATTGACAAAGTTGACCTACCTAATTTAAATTAGTTGATGAGCAAATCTTCCAATGAAAACTCCGCGCGTGAGCGTGTACTTGATGTGGCTGAACAGTTGTTTGCCTCTCGTGGTTATGCAGCTGTTACTCTCAAGGACATTGCTAAGCAGTTGGGGATCAAACAGGCTTCGTTGTATTACCACGTTCCTGGGGGCAAGGAAGATTTGTTTGTTGAAGTCATGCTGCGCCATTTAGAACGGCGACGACAAGGTTTGGAACAAATCATTGCTGCAGGCTCGCTGGAGTTGGAAGACTGCTTAACGAGGGTGGGAGTTTGGTTATTATCTCAACCCCCCTTAAATGCTAGTCGTATTGTGAGTACTGACCTACCAGAAATAGCCCCAGAAAAGGCCAGGCAAATAGAGAGGGCCATGCGGCACTGTTTTTTCACCCCTATGGAACGGTTTTTTGCCCGTTACCAAGATCGGTTGCGAGGGGATGCTGGCTTTATTGCAGGGAGATTTCTGTCTTCAGTTGAGGCGCTTAGCTTGGTAAAGCGCTACAGTCCCAAAACTGATGAGCAGTTACTTGCTGAGACTATCGACCTCTTGCTACACGGCGCACTCAAATCATAATTTTTTTAATTGCCAACCTACCTAAATTTAGGTCAAAGTCTTTCCTAGAACCGATTTTCGATTTCTCATTTCTCACCTGCCTAAGATTAACGTGATTTCGATAGACCTCTCCTGGGAGGCTTAGTTTTCGCTCGAAACATAGTTGCTGTACAACAGGTAAAAAACATGAGCTTTTTAAGAAACCATTTGAAAGCACTTGTTGGGATTGCTTCGGTTACAGTTGCACTTGCTTTTGCAACTCCGGCAATATCTGCACCCACCAAAGATGTGACTGGTGGTTTGACATCAGTTGAACTAGATGGTGAATTTGTCAATGCTCTGTCTTCATTAAATGTAACGCCAAAAGCACTGACTGACAGCACACTTATAGGAAAAACCATATCTTTTCCAATTTCTGGTGGTGCAATTGATTTGGGCACCATCAAAACTGAGTTTATACACTTGGGTGGACTTTCATTAAGTACTTCCGCTACAACTGTTGAGTTATCAGACTTCATCATCACAACATTGGGAGACAAACCAGTTCTAACAGGATTGGTAACTGCTGGAGATAACTTAGTTGGACGTATACCGCTGTTTGAACTTGGTTTACCAGAATTAACACCTCCTTTGGAGCAAGAAAGAAATAGATTGATTTTGATTGAACTTGATAATGTAAATCTAACTCTGACTGCTGAAGCAGCACAAGCTCTCAATCAAGCTTTTGGGGTAACAGCCTTGACAGCAGGTACAAAGATTGGTGTAGCACATGTAGACTTGACAGCTGCTACTCAAAAGCATCACTAATTGTTGTCCAAATATTGTGTTGGTTTTGACTTTTAACTTTTGACTTTTGACTTGTTTTGACCCCCTATCTGCTTTCTAAGTGAAATGAGTCAGATTTGCCGTTTTGAGAAGAAGATGGCTTCTGGCTCAAATTCCTCCCTAGTAAGTTTTCTGATTACCAGAACAAAATCTATGAATTCTGCTTTTGCCCAATTCCCATCAGATGGGCAGATGATGCCTCAAGGAAATGCTCACACCCTATGAACCGTTGTTGTCTGCAACTCAGGGAGAAATTAGTTAGAAATTAGTTATGGACTGGGTGTCTGGTACGATAAACTCTCTTGGGGAGAGGCATAGCGAATTAGCGGTAATAGTGCTGGAACTACTGCTGTAAGTTGGTACTTCCCCGAACGTCGGCTTACCTTTGTGTCTTTGGCTAACCAAGACGATGGCGCTGATTATACATTCAAAGTTCGCGAATCAAAGCTTACTTGCATAGGATCTGGCTAAATTTTATACCCAAAAATCGTTGAATTCATTGGCTGTCTTTACTGGCGTTGCTAAATAAAGGGATGAATCCAAATGTAGAGACGTGAAATTACGCTGCCCGAACGCCTGCGGCGTACGCGTCTCTACATGGGTTTGGGCAGAACGCAAAATCCTGCATCATACATGAAATCAGCAACGCCTCTTTACTGCGATCGCACCTTTCACCTCCTGTTAATTTTTACTTTTGCAAACAGCTACCAGAGTTGCGATCGCCAACCCTCTTGACCAAGTTGAACCTGGTAACGAGGTATTACAGCCTTTAGCTCTCCGACTCCAACGGTGCAACATGTAAATTAATTTAGACTGTACAATTTAATCTACCCACAAATAAAACCCTCTCACGTTATGATTTGACCACAGGAACTTGGAGCTTTTAACTGCCTGTAGTCAAATCAATAGATTGAAGGGATATATACACTTATGAAAAAAACTATTGCTCGTGCAACTGCGTTATTTGCTTCTGGCGCCGTCTTGCTAACAGCATGTGGTGGCAGCAATACTAGTACAAATACTACAAGCAATACTAGCACCAATACAGCAACTAATACCTCCGCAACAAGGGGTGTATCAGGTCCTATACGCATCGGTATTGCCTTCGCGCAAACTAGCAACGTAGCATTACTTGGTCAAGAGGGAGTCGCAGGAGCAAAAATTGCCGAGAAGTATTTTAATGATAAAGGTGGCATCAACGGCACTCCAATTAAATTGGTATTTCAAGATGCTGGTGGCGATGAAGCAGGAGCAATCAATGCTTTTCAAACATTAATTAATAAAGATAAAGTTGTCGGTATTGTGGGTCCAACTTTATCACAACAAGCCTTTAGTGCCAATCCTATTGCTGAACGTGCTAAAGTTCCAGTTATTGGCGCATCCAACACAGCAAAAGGAATTCCAGAAATTGGTAAATATGTTGCTCGCGTATCTGCACCAGTTTCTATCGTTGCTCCTAATTCAGTCAAAGCAGCATTGAAGCAAAATCCTAAAATTAGAAGAGTAGCGGTTTTTTACGCACAAAATGATGCTTTTAACAAGTCGGAAACGGAAATTTTTCAGAAAACAGTTAAGGAACAGGGACTAGAATTAGTAACAGTACAAAAATTCCAAACCACTGATACAGACTTTCAAACCCAAGCCACCAACGCTATTAACTCAAAACCAGACTTAATTATTATTTCTGGTCTAGCTGCTGATGGTGGTAACTTAGTACGGCAGCTGCGAGAATTAGGTTATAAGGGCATTATTATTGGTGGCAATGGGCTGAACACATCAAATGTATTTTCTGTATGCAAAGCACTTTGCGATGGCGTGATGATTGCTCAAGCTTACAGTCCCGAACATCCAGGAGAGATTAACGCTGCATTTCGCAAAGCTTATGTAGAGCAATACAAGAAAGAACCTCCCCAATTTAGCGCCCAAGCTTTTACTGCCGTGCAGGTGTATGTAGATGCTTTGAAAGCTTTAGATAAAAAAACCAAAATTAGTACAATTCCCCTCAATCAGCTGCGGACAGAATTGAACCAGCAGGTGTTAGCAGGTAAGTACAACACACCCCTTGGTGTAATTTCTTTCACACCAGAAGGTGAGGTCGTACAAAAAGATTTTTATGTTGCCCAAATCAAGATGGAAAACAACGGCAGCAATGGTAAATTCGCATTTTTAAAATAGTTGCAGCATGGATATTACTCTGTTTTTGCAACAGTTTTTGAACGGGTTATCTATTGGTAGCGTCTACGCTATTTTTGCTTTAGGATACACCTTGGTTTACTCAATTTTGGGCATCATTAATTTAGCACATGGCGCAATTTTTACCTTGGGCGCATATTTTACTTATGCACTCATGGGCGGCAGATTTGGATTTAATGGCTTGCTCGCGAATGCTGCACTGCCAATCCAATTACCTTTCGCTGTAGCCCTGATTTTGGGAAGCATTCTTGCAGGATTGGTAGGGGTGGCAGTAGAACGCATTGCCTTTCGCCCCTTACGACAGCGGGATTCCGATCCTTTGCTAACTGTTGTGTCTAGCTTGGGTGTGGCAGTGGTAATTGTGAATGTAATTCAGTACTTAGTAGGAGCAGAAAGTTACACGTATCCACCAGATACTTACGGAAATTTGCCACCAGCAATTAACTTTGGTACCGTAGCAAACCCTATTCCGATTAGGACTGTGCAGGTAGTGATTTTTGTCGTCTCAATGGTGTTGGTTGCCATTCTTACCTATTTTATTAGCTACACAAAATACGGTAAAGCAATGCAGGCGATCGCCGAAGATGCAACTACTGCTAGCTTATTAGGAATTAACAGCGATCGCTTTATCATCCTGACATTCTTCATCAGCAGCTTTTTAGCAGGAGTAGCTGGAACGTTAGTCGCCTCCAGTGTTAGTATAGCCGGGCCTTNCTTCGGCATTGGTTTTGGGTTGCGGGGATTGGCGGTCATTGTCTTGGGGGGGTTAGGTAGTATTCCCGGGGCAGTATTGGGGGGGTTGGTAATTGGATTGGTGGAGGCGTTTGTCCCAGCTGAATTCTCTGGTTACAAAGACGCCGTTGCCTTTGGCATTTTGTTTATTATGCTCTTAGTCAGACCGCAGGGTTTACTGGGACGGCGGTTTATTCAGAAAGTATGAGACCTTGAAGTGTGGTAACGAAGGTGGTAGGCTGCTGCAGCCTCCAGTGCAAGATGTGAATTCTCCCAATTGCTAACTCCATGATTATCGACCCAGAAAAAGTACCTACTGAAACAGGCTCGAATTACCCTGATGAATTCAAGCCAATGGTTGCAGGACGACTGCGACAACGCCTTGGCAACTTTGCCGGACTTAAGAACTTTGGCGTAAATCTGGTGAAATTAGAACCTGGAAGCTGCTCGGCTTTGCGACATTGGCATTCGCATCAAGATGAATTCATTTATGTTTTAGAAGGCGAATTGACACTAATTACAGATGCGGGTGCGGAAATACTTAAACCAGGAATGGCGGCGGGATTTCCAGCTGGTGAGGCTAATGGACATCACTTGATTAATCGTTCATCTTCGGTGGCAATTTATTTAGAGGTAGGCGATCGCACTCCTAATGATCGAGCCACCTATCCCGATGACGATTTAATGGC
>JANZYY010000287.1 GCA_026419705.1 Fischerella sp. | reverse complement strand
AGATGTGTATAAGAGACAGCCGCTGCAACGTGCGGTGCTTATGTGCATGAACTAGTAACAGATGATCGAGGTAAGCCTTGGATATGCACTCGCACAGGCGAGAATATCAGTACACTCGCTGAAACATCTGTAGATTTCGTCCGTACCTGCTGCAAAAGTGCAGCTGCAGCGGCTGGGGTAACCCTGGCTGACATCGATTTCTTTGCGTTCAATACTCCTACAGCTTGGTACGCCAACGTCTGCGTGCAAGCATTAGGTATCAGTTCAAAGCGGACAATTAATCTTTACCCCCGATACGCAAATATTGGCGCGGTACTTCCCATTGCTAATTTGTATCATGCTGCCCATGCGGGTAAAATTCGCGAAGATAGCTTAGTTTTGGTTTATACAAAAGGTGCTGCTGCTACTGCTGCAGCAGTTGTGATGCGCTGGGGCGATGTAGGACTTGGAACAGTTCCAGTTCCTCCGGTAAGCGTTACCCAAGAACAAGAGAAGATTCATTTCACAGGAGTAAATTGCCTACTAACAGAAAAAAGCAGCATATCAACAGAGAAGCTTCTGAGTGTCGCTCCAGAACAGCAACGGCAAATGCTCGAAACTTATCTGATGGAATGGCTCAGTCACTCACTACAACTTCCCTTGTCTGAGATCGATCGGCAGCAGCCTTTTGCTTTATTGCTTGACTCTCTTATGGCTTTCTTGCTCAAAACTAAAGTTGAAAATGATTTGGGGGTGCAAGTATCTATGGAGAAATTTTTTGGTGACAATAATATTGCTCAATTAGTGGAATTATTGCTCAATAAATTAGTTTTGGTTAAGGTGATGGCATCTGAGTCAAGAATTATGGCTGATGCTGAAGAAAGAGAGAAATTGAGTCTTTAAGTTCTATAAATGATTTTTTGCTATTGGGACATTAGGCTGAATCCAAGCAGATAAACAATGAACCACTGAGTCACTCAGACATCAAGTTAGCATGACGTTGTTTTAAAGATTACATGAAAATTTATGGATTTGCATTCACTTTTAACTAGTCTTTGTGAGCGAGGCGTAAAACTATCTGCGAATGGAGATTTACTGGATGTTGATGCGCCGAAGGGAGTAATGACTCCAGAACTGCGTAATTCATTGGCTGAGCATAAAGCAGAACTGCTGGCGCTGCTAGGCCAGAACAACACAAATGCAAGTTTGACTTCTCTACCAACTATTGTCCCTGCACCAGAATCGCGCCACCAGCCTTTCCCGCTTACGGATATGCAGTATGCCTTTTGGGTAGGTCGTAGTGGGGTACTGGAGCTCGGGAATGTTGCCAATCACGGTTATTATGAGATTGAATGTAAAAATTTAAACATAGAAAAGTTGAATGGGGCGCTGCAAAAGTTAATTGAGCGTCACGATATGCTCAGGGCTGTGGTCTTACCAAACGGACAACAGCAAGTTTTAGAACAAGTGCCGTTTTATACGATTGAAGTCTTGGATCTCAGGGGACGGGGAGAAGACACTGTCACAGCCGAGATTGAAGCGATTCGTCAGCGAATGTCTCATCAGGTGTTACCGGCCGATCGCTGGCCTTTATTTGAGTTTAGGGTAACACGCCTGGAAGAAGGGTGCTTGAGATTACATGTCAGTTTTGACTTGCAAATATTTGACGCTTGGAGTCTGTTTCGGCTATTTGACGAATGGTTTCAACTTTACCAACATCCAGATGAGCCATTACCACCCTTAGAAATTACTTTTCGGGATTATGTTTTGGCAGAGCAAAGCCTGCAAGAAACAGAATTATACAAGCGATCGCAACAATATTGGTTTAATCGCCTAGATGACTTACCGCCAGCTCCAGATTTACCTCTGGCTAAAAATCCTAGAGAAATTAAACAACATCAAAATAGGCGTTATGAAGGGCGATTAGAGCCAACTGATTGGCAACAGTTAAAGCAGCGGGCTGCTAGTGCTGGCTTAACTCCCTCTGGTGTGTTATTGGCTGCTTTTGCCGAAATTGTGACTGTTTGGAGTAAAAGCCCACGATTTACGATTAATCTTGCTTTATTTAACCGTTTGCCGTTGCACCCCCAAGTCAACGATATTCTGGGGGACTTCACTTCTGTGACCTTATTAGCTGTAGACAACTCTACACCAGAATCATTTATACAGCGATCGCGCCGCCTTCAACAACAGCTATTCCAAGATTTAGAACATCGCTACATCAGTGGCGTGCGCGTCACACGGGAACTTGCCCGTAGACGAGGTACAGCACCCAGCGCCATGCCAGTTGTATTTACCAGCACTCTCGGCTTTCGTGCTCTTGGTCAAGAAACCTTAACCTTTAGTCATTTTGGTGAGTTAGTTTACGGAATCAGTCAAGCTTCCCAAGCTTGGATGGATGTTCAGGTTTGGGAAGAAAAGGGAACATTGACCTGCAACTGGGATGTAGTTGAAGAACTATTCCCGGAAGGATTAATCAGCGATATGTTTGGGGCTTATTGTCGTTTCCTCAAACAACTGGCTACTTCCGAATCAGCTTGGGTTGAGACAACTAGGCAACTAATTCCTCCCGCACAATTAGCACAACGCAATGATATCAACGCTACTAGCGCGCCAACTCCCGAGCAAATGCTGCACACTATGTTTGCAGCGCAAGTTCAGCAACAAGGAACAGCACCAGCTGTCATTTCTTCCCAGCGCACTCTCACTTACCAAGAGTTATATGCACTTTCTAATCAACTGGGTCATCGACTGCGACAACTCGGGGCTACTCCTAACGAATTGATAGGTGTGGTAATGGAGAAGGGATGGGAGCAAATTGTCGCTGTTATGGGTATCTTGACTGCTGGCGCCGCTTATGTTCCCATAGATGCAGGATTGCCACAACAACGCCGAGAGTATCTTTTAGAAAACAGTGAAGTCAAGATTGTTCTGACCCAATCTTGGTTGGATGAGAAATTAGAATGGCCGCCAGGAATTCAACGCCTGTGCATAGATAGGGAAGAACTAGCAAACGAGAGTGACCAACCGCTGCAACCAGCACAAACGCCTGATGATTTAGCCTATGTCATTTACACTTCTGGTTCTACGGGCTTGCCCAAAGGGGTAATGATTACCCATCGCAACGTTGTTAACGTTGCGATCCACACCAACCAACGCTTCAATATTGGTTGTCAAGACCGCATCTTAGCTGTGACGGCTTTAAACCACGACCTGTCCGTCTACGACATTTTTGGTTTGTTGTGTGCAGGCGGCGCAATTGTCATACCCGATGCTTGCGGTGTGAAAGACCCGGCTCACTGGGTAGAGGTAATGGCGCGCTCAAAAGTGACGCTGTGGAATTCAGTACCTGCAATGATGCAGATGTTGGTGGAATATGCAGAGAGTCAATCTGTAGTCATACCTGCAAGCTTGCGTTTGGTAATCATGGGTGGTGATTGGTTACCGGTTTCCCTACCCAATCGCCTTAAAGCTCTAGTACCAGGGGTACAAATATTGAGTATTGGTGGTCCAACAGAAACAACAATTTGGAATATTGGTTATTTAATTGCAGAGGTTGACCCGAATTGGAAAAGTATTCCCTATGGGAAACCAATGGCAAATACCAAATACTACATTTTGAACGAAGCTTTAGAAGACTGCCCGACTTGGGTTCCAGGTCAAATGTACTGTGCTGGTGTGCAGGTTGCTCAAGGCTATTGGCGCGATGCAGAAAAAACTGCTGCCAATTTTATTACTCATCCTCGCACCAAAGAACGCATCTACCGCACGGGCGACCTTGGTCGTTATTTACCTGATGGCAATATTGAATTTTTGGGACGCTCAGATTTTCAAGTCAAAATCAGGGGTTATCGCATCGAATTAGGTGAAATTGAAGCAGCTTTAAAACAGCATCCAGATATAAAAGATGCGGTAGTGACTGCTGTGGAAAAGTCACGGGAAAACAAACATCTGGTGGCTTATGTCGTTCCCAAGTCTGAAAAAGCATTAAGCTTCTTGGAAACCGAAAATGCAGACTCTTTAAAATTTCAAAAACTGTGGGAATCTGTGGTACGAGCAGCACGTCAACAAGCTCAACATAGTTTTTGGGATGTAGATATTCAAACCTTCTCTAAAATATGGGAGTATCAAAATCATCTGTACGTAATTTCAGTATGTCGGGCACTCAGAAAACTTGGTGTTTACAATTTACCAGGTGAAAAGTATGACGTAGATGATTTGATGTCCCGATGTGAGATTGTTCCTCGCTACAAGAAATGGTTAAATCGAGCTTTGCAGACGCTAGTAAAACAGGGGTGGTTGCAGCAGGAGGGAAAAGTCTTTACTAGCGTTGTGGCATTACCCGTCAGTGTATCTCAAAGGCTTGTACCCAACACCGCAGTTAGTGATGGATTCACTCAAACTTGGATAGATTTGCTCCCAGATGCTCCTTTGGAGGAGCTAGCAGAAATTATTACTGAAAAAATCCACTCAGCAGAAATTTATGTTTCCGATCGAACACGGGATGCTTACAAAATCATGTTTGCTGATTGCAACGCGATCGCCAAGCAAATCATTACAGCCGTGGTGCAAAACCTAGAGCCAGGAAAACAACTACGAATTCTGGAAGTCGGAGGTGGCTATGGCTTTACTACAGAACATTTACTACCACTGTTACCACCAAACCAAACAACCTACGTTTTTACCGATATTTCTCACTTCTTTCTCCAGAAAGCTCAAGAAAATTTTGCCAACTATTCTTTTGTCAGCTATGACATTTTAGATCTAGAAAAGAACCCTAGCGAGCAAGGTTATCAACCACATATATTTGATGTCGTCATCGCCGCGAATGTTATACATAACACTCGCTATATCAAGGAAACACTTAAGAACATTCGCTCTTTGTTAGCCCCGAAAGGTTTACTCCTGGCAATAGAAAAAACCCAATTTCATCCGTTATTTGACTTGAATATGGGATTGCAGCAGGGGTTTGAACGCTTTGAAGATTGGGAACTGCGCCCAGAACATCCAGTGTTATCAAAAGCACAATGGCAGCAAGCACTTGCCTCTGTAGGATTTGCAGACAGCATTTTTATGAACCAGCATGGTTCCATCGCTGATTTGATCGGATTTGATGTTTTAGTGTCTCAAGCACCAGCAACCGTGCAACGGTTTAAACCTCAACCGTTACGTGATTTCCTGCAAAAAAAGCTGCCCGAACATATGCTACCTGCGGAATTTGTGCTTCTAGATGCTCTACCGCTGACAGCGAATGGTAAAGTTAATCGCTTGGCTCTACCTCAGTTACAAAATCGGCGATGTCTGACGACAAGCCGCTATGCGTCTGCGCAATTGCAAACAAACTATGTAATACCGCAAACTGAAACTGAACAAGTCATTGCTAGTATTTGGCAAGAGGTGCTGCGAGTCGAGAAAGTGGGTATTAACGATAACTTCTTTGAATTAGGGGGAGATTCTCTACAAGCGACCCAAGTTATCTCTCGAATGCGCGAGAAATTTCAAATCAATTTACCCGTGCAAAACTTACTGCAAGCACCAACTCTAGCGAGCCTAGCCGAGTCTATTGAACAGATGCATCAAACGACTCAAAAACTCCAAGCCCCGATCGAGCAGACATTAGATCATCGAGTGGAGATTGAGCTATGAAACCAATTCAAGAGTTTTTGACTGAACTGAGCAAGTTGGACATCAGGCTGTGGTTAGATGGCGATCGCCTGCGCTGTAATGCTCCCAAACAAGCACTAACACCAGATTTACAAGCAGAAATAACTGCACGCAAAGCAGAAGCGATCCAATTTCTCAAGCAAGTTAATTCTGCCACTAGTTCCACACCAGAAACAATTAAACCAGTTCCACGGGATCAAAATTTACCCTTATCTTTTGCTCAACAAGGACTGTGGTTTATAGACCAATTAGAAGGCGGCACTACAGCTTATAATCAGCTATTTGCCATTAAGTTGCAAGGCTCAGTCAAAATAGATGTTCTTGAGCGAGCACTTACAGAAATAGTACGGCGGCATGAAATTCTGCGTACTACATTCAAAACCATAAATGGGCAAGCTTTTCAAGCGATCGCTTCCGAACCAAATTTCACACTGTTAACAGAAACTCTGCAATGGCAAGAACTCCAGCAATTTGCTGTTGCCCAATCCCAGTATCCTTTTAACTTAGCAGTAGGACCATTGCTGCGAGTCACGCTGGTTAAACTCGCCCCTGAAGAAGAAGAATATGTATTGCTGTTTGTCATCCATCATGCGATCGCCGATGCTTGGTCAAGTACAATCATCATCCGAGAACTAGCGGCGTTATATGAGGCTTTCTCTCTCGGTAAGCCTTCACCTTTACCAGAATTACCCATCCAATATGCCGACTTTGCTGATTGGCAGCATCAAAAGTTACAGCAGTCATTTCCAGAACAACTGCGCTATTGGGAACAGAAGCTCAGCGATACACCACCTGTACTACAATTACCAAGCGATCGCCCGCGACTGGCGGTGCAAACTTTCCAAGGAGCTGTCATCACCCTCGAA
>JANZYY010000286.1 GCA_026419705.1 Fischerella sp. | reverse complement strand
GGACTATCTATTACTGTACGATCGGAAGGGCGAGATTGAAAGGCGCGTTTACCTAATTCAATTGCTGCTAAAATTGTCGTTGCTTTTGCCGGGCCAATGCCGGGAATTTGCATTAATTCTGCGGCGCTAATATCTCGCAGAACTGCCAGGGGTTCGCGATCGCATTTACTCAATTCGTGCAGAATGTATTGTCCTAAACCCACAGCAGAGAGTTTTCCCGGGCCTTGACCAGTGCCGAGCAGAATTGCTATTAATTCGGCTGTGGATAAAACTTTTGAACCGTAACTCAATAATCGCTCTCGCGGACGTTCGGTTTCGGGCATATCAGCAATTCTGAGGCAATAGGTCATAGACAAACCCAAGGAATAATAATGAAATAGGATCTATACTCTAGTTATCCCCTGTAAAGCCTCAAAATCTCTAGCGATTTGACAAAATATTTAAACTTTTGGTGGTTGGTGGTTGGTTGTTGATTGTTCTACCCACCAACCACTAACTACTAACCACCAACTAACACCTTACTGATACGTCTGCGTTGCTTTAAGCATATGATAAGTGATGAGAAGTTGGGTAAGAGCAAGGGGGTAACTTTGGATCGTCTCACCAGTTGTGCCAGCAACTTTGCCTAGCTCTGGATTGCTTTCGCGATCGCATATGTTTTTTAAGTTGGGCATGTCAGCACAAATCATATGTTCTAACTTGTCAACTTGTTCTAAAGTTGCATGACCATCTACTTCCAAAACATCAACTGGTTTACCCATATCCCGATCCAACCCCAAACGGATAGCTGACATGGAATTATTTTCACCAAGACCAAGAATTTGGGTAAAATCCGGATGGGGTATTGTTGGACGCAGTACCAAACGAACATTCAGATGTCCATTCATTTGATTGATGTCATTTTTGGGTGGATAGAAACTCACCACTATATCTGACCATTGCCGCTGTGGACGGATAAACTGTTCTGAGTCGGGTTCTCGCTTTTCTAGTTCTGCCAGTACCTGTTCTTCTGTGTAGCCACGCTTTTGAGTATCCCGCTTGACTTTCCATTGAGCACGTAGCGGTTCTGGGGGTGCAAGATAAACTTTTACATCGTAGCAATCGCGAGCACCGCGAGTAAAATAACCGAGCAATCCTTCAACAATTACAAATTTGTTGGGCTTGACATACACGGGTGGCTCAAATGTACCTGTTTTGTGACTGTAGACAGGTTTGAGAATTGGCTGTCCTATCCGTAGCTGCGATAGATGCTGCTGCATAATATCCAGATAGTTGCAGTCAGGATGGAGAGCCGTAATACCAATTTCGGCACGTTGCTTGCGATCGTACTTGTGGTAATCATCTGTACAGATGACTGTAACATTTTCCGGGCCGAGTACCTGAGCAATCCCTTTTGTTAGTGTTGTTTTGCCAGCCGCACTATCACCAACAATACCAAGAATAATTGGACGGCTCATGGTTCCTTCCCCCTGAAAATTTTAGCTATAGTAAAGCGTAGTTTTGTACGGTATGCTAGTATACTAATTCTAGAAATTAATGAAACATAACTCAAGGTTGAAAATGAATGCTGCTATCGAATTAGGTAACTAAATGTTGACTTAATTACCCCCAATCAAGGTTTCTTACTCTTTAAGACGATTTGTATCGATTCTTATCAATTGATGAAATTGGGTACTGGGAATTGGGGATTGGTGGAAATTATGAATGGAAAATGCTGAAAATTTCATAATTCATAATTCCTAATTCGAGCAGCCAGCGATCGCCGTATGGCTGCATCAGCATTTACAATTCCGTAGCCGTGAACTGGATCGTAGCCAGGATCGCCCAAATCGTAAGCAGTTTCCGCGAGAATTGCCCGTATCTGTTTTGCAGTTAGTCTTTGATTTATACTCCATACCAACGACGCAACTCCTGCAATATTTGCTGTGGATGCAGAAGTTCCATTGAAATAGCTAGTGTAGTCGAGGTGATTGTAAAACGGCTCGGATTCATTACGAGTAGCATAGGTAGAAGCGTACTCTGATGGTGCTATAAAAGTTATACCCGTGCCGTAATTAGAACCCCACCACTGTACACCTCCGCTGAGATAATCAACACGTGTCCCTGGTATTTTGAGATTGCCGTAGTAATCTTTAGTTCCCCAACAAGCACCCACGGCAATGACATTCTCGTATTTATTGGCTAAATCAGCGGGACTTGAAATAGTATTTTGGTTATCGTTACCACTAGCGATCGCGAACAAAACATTGTTCTGATTATTAGCAATTAATTGTTCAAATCGTTCTGAGTAGCCACCAGATAAACTGAGATTAATTACCAAAGTTTTACTTTGACTATTTGCCCAATCAATTAATGCTTGTGTTGCACCAGCTAAATCATAATCATCTGGGTTAGCACCAACTACATCAAGATGCATAACCTGAGAATTCCAGTTAATGCCAGCTATACCGATATTATTATTACTAATAGCCGCGATCGCCCCTTGAACTAGAGTACCGTGAGAGAAATACGACCATTCATCAAAACAATTGGAATCAATCACATTTGTGATTCGCAGGTCGGGATGGATATTACCGTTAACATCAAATGCTAATCCTGTATCTTCAATCCCAATTAGTACATTGTCTGAACCTGTTGTGAACCGCCAAGCTTTGTGAATATCCATAACATGCAGGTTCCATTGTTGATTGAACAGGGCGTCATTGGGTATTACTGATAAGTCAATGACAGCATCTGATAATTTAATGGTGTCAATACCCTCAAACAAAATTTGTTTGCCATCAACAGTTATGGCATCAAATACACGTGCATGACTGAGATTAACTATGTCATAGGGATCGTAAAGTACACCCTGATTTCTAATAGTTGCATTGATATTTGCAAAGCTGAATTTTGTAAAGTCGAAATTTGCAAAATTTAATTCTTGGACTTGTGCGGATGAAAAAGCAGATAGATCGAGTATATCTCGCCCTCCACTACCAAAATCAATATTACCTTTGCCCGAGAATACTGTCTGTATAGAGTCAGGTAAATATGTAAATGTGTCTGCTCTCAGCGTTGGTTGATTGCTGACAGGAATAGCAGGTATGCTATGGGAATTATTTGCTAATTCCTGTTCTTTACTAGAAGTAGGAATCGCCTCTATAGAGTCTCTACCAACGGCAGGTACCGTTAATAATAAGCATAAATCATAAACAGTTTGGCTGCCATTATACGGGTAAACATTTATATAGTAAGTTCCCGCAGTCAAAGTGCTGGTAATTAATTCACTAGTAATGCCCACATTTGCAGAAGCTGCGAGAATATCTCCCTGGGAGTTCAGCAAGCGTACATCTGCATCAGCACTCAAACTCTCTAGTTCTAATTGCAAGTTAGTGGTGCTGTCAAAACTTAATTTGTAGTAATCGTTGAAATCTAAATTACCCACCCATTCTCTGTAGGTGATAACTTCCGAATTAGTCGGAATGCTATTGATCGCGTAGGCAGTATCGAGAGTGTTACCTGCAATATCAATCGGTGTTGCACAAACACTTAAATCATATCTGGTTTTTGCTTTATCTTTGGCGTAGATTCGAATGTAATAAGTTCCAACATCCAAGGTTGTGTTGATGAATTCAACTTTGTTGCCACTACACTGGGAAGAAGCAATTACTTCTTGCTTATCAGCAATACCATTTCCATTTCCATCTTGAATTAGCTGGACATTAGCATTTGCTTTCCGGCTAGTCAAGGCAAGTTGAAGGCTACTACGACACTCAAGGGTGAATTTGTAATAATCGTTTGGATCTTTGAGACAGACTTTGTCAGTAAAAATTTGGGAACTGGTTGTAATAGTGAAACTTCTAGCCGCATCTAGGGAATTCCCTGCAAGATCCGATAACATTTTTTAGACCTGACATTTAAGTGGTAGATAACATCAAAATCTATAATTTGTTTCTCTAATGGGATAAAAATGTTCTTGTCTAAATTAAAATAAAAAATTTACTGAAAATTCAAATAAAAATTAAAATTTTGATACTAAATTTGGCTTCCGGAGACTAGAAGCTGGGAAGTAGAAGGAGCACTAGGAAGGATGGGGTGATGGAGAGAGTCCAGTTTTATATTCTCCGCAACTCCCCACCTGGGATTCTCCCACTCTCCTTTGTCTCCCTTATCTTCTCCCAGTACCCAATACCCACTCACCAGTACCTTAATATTGGTTATTCTATTTGTGAGTCTCGCAAAATACTCAAATAGCAACTGCTGATGCTGTCTTTAATTGATTCTGTTAATCCTTGGTTAGTGGGAGTGGGGTTGAATGCTCTTTTGTTAGCTGTAGCTTGGATTGCTCCCAAAAAGCTACTCACCCCAGCTGGCTTACTTCATGCTTGGTTACTAGGTGTTTTGATTTGGGGAACACTAGGTTGGCAAGGATATGTAGTTGTAATGTTTTATTTTTTGGTTGGTTCTTTTGTCACGCGCATTGGTATGGCTCAAAAAGAAGCTGCAGGTATTGCTGAAAAGCGTTCTGGAGCGAGAGGACCGGAAAATGTTTGGGGTTCTGCTTTGACTGGAGCGCTGTGCGCTTTGGGAGTTGGAATAATAAGTTGGGGAATTTTTCCTGTTCCCCAGTCCCTAGTTCCCGATCCCCAATCCTTACTAATGTTGGGCTATGTGGCGAGTTTTAGTACCAAACTATCCGATACCTGTGCGAGCGAAGTCGGAAAAGCATATGGCAAAAGTACTTTCTTAATTACCACCTTACAACCAGTGCCGCGTGGAACCGAAGGGGCGGTAAGCTGGGAGGGAACTTTGGCTGGTGCGATCGCATCAGTGGCGATCGCCCTTGTAGGTTGGGGAGTTAGTCTAATTGAGCTATTGGACGTGCTTTGGTGTGTACTAGCAGCTTTTATTGCCACAAATTTAGAAAGTGTAATTGGGGCAACATTACAATCAAAATACGCTTGGCTTACAAATGAATTGGTGAATATTTTGAATACATTAATTGGTGCGATCGCAGCAATTTTTTTGGCTTGGTTATGGGCGACGACAATTGCCTAATACAAAAACACGCAAAGCAAATCTTTTCAACTGTCTGGTGATTTCTGCTATGCTGCAGCAATTATTCCCCGATACTAAGTAGGTATTTTTACTAGATTATGCGAGCAAAATGGAGTTGCGACTCCACCTTTCAAAGCTTAGCATGACTAATATGAACATCATATATTTTCCTGACAATGTTTGCTAGAATACGAAATTTCTTGGATGAATAATTGTATAATCCATCATTTCTGCTTCTCTGCGTATTGACCCTATGGAATCTTCATCGTTTTTGATCGTTGATGAGCAACCAATTTCGATTGGACAAGTAGTCAGATACCTACAAATTTCTGGAAAATTGGGACAGTTTATCGGAGAAGTTCTGCGTCAGTATGTAATAGAAAAAGAACTACAAGTTCGAGAAGATATTGCTATCAGTCCAGCTTTAACCGAACAGGCAATCATTGATTTTCGGTTAAAAAATCAACTGACTGAACCGAAAAGTTTTCAAGAATGGCTCAAAAATAATGGTACAGATTACGACACATTTCATGCCAGCATAGCTCTGAACTTCAAGCTAGAAAAACTGAAAGCTGTAGTGACAGAACCAAAACTGCAAGAGTATTTTATAGAAAGGAAAATTTTCCTGGATCGGGTGGTCATTTCGCGAATTATTGTAGACAATCGGGAATTAGCCGAAGAACTACAAGCCCAAATCGAAGAAGGAGCTAGTTTTGAACAGTTAGCCAAAGAGTATTCGCTGACAGAAGACCGAATTGTCAACGGGATGATGGGACCGGTAAGCCGAGGAACAATGCCTGATAAACTGAGGGCAGCAGTTGATGTGGCTAGTCCAACACAAGTGATAGGACCAATAGAGCTGGAAGAACGTTATGGTTTGTTTCGTATAGAACAATTTCTGCCAGCTTCGTTGGAAGATACTCAACTAAAGCAAGCACTACAGAATGAGTTGTTTGAGAAATGGCTAGCAGAGAAAATTCAAAAGCTAACGGTAAAACTACAGGTGAGCTAAAACTCATAGATGATGAGTCTTCACATACAACGGTGCTAGCCTCTTTAGCCTGGACACAAGCGCCGCTATGCTGGTTAACTCCAGAACAACAAAACCTATTAAAACAACAGTCAGAAATTCAACGCTTCAGTTTAGGAGAAAAAATCTGGCCAAAAGATGGGGTAGGTTATCAGTTCTTGATAGTTACTGGTAAAGTCCGCTTGCGTGAAGAAGGAGTTGGTAAACCGTTAGCAACTCTGGTAGCAGGCGATTGGTTTGGTATTTTACAAAAGCTTCCCGTCGAATGCAAAGCTGTCGCTGCTAGTAAAGAAGTATTGGTGGTGCGATGGAATGCGACAGTGTGGACAGAACTTTCCACACCACAAATAGAGGAGTTTTGGCGAGGTTCTGGTAAAGATAAGGAGATGGGGGGATGGCCAGATGGGGAGGTAGAAAGAAATTCTCTCCCCACCACCTCACCACCCCGCCACCCCATCACAGAAACTTCCACTCAACTAAATTATCCTTTCATCTCTAGCTGGAACAC
>JANZYY010000285.1 GCA_026419705.1 Fischerella sp. | reverse complement strand
GTGATGAGCACCATCCACAATCTCTTTGACTTCGCGATCGATTGCTTCAGCCACCTTGGGACTAACCGGACGGCGAGGGCTGGTGGCACCTTCTAAAAATTGCATTTGAGTTTTCTCAAAGGCGAGCGGTCCAAGTTCATCACTCATGCCGTAGAGGGTTACGAATCGCTCAGCTAGATCGGTCGCTTTCTGGATATCATCGCTGGCTCCCGTTGAAACCTGACCAAAGATTAATTCTTCAGCAGAACGTCCTCCCAAAAGAGAGACCAGCCGACCCCGCAGTTCGTTTTCGACAAGTAAGAAGCGGTCTTCCTCTGGCAATTGCAGTGTGTAGCCCAAGGCACCCGCACCACGGGGCACAACCGAAATCTTCTCAACTGTTCCTGCACCAGGCATCATTGCCCCAATAATGGCATGACCTACTTCGTGATAGGCGACTGTCTTTTTCTCTAGATCGTTGAGAACGCGAGATTTTTTTTCTAAACCAGTCACAATTCGCTCGATAGCTTCATTGAAGTCTGCCATTGTCACGGTGTCGTGGTTTTTTCGAGCAGCCAGCAGCGCTGCTTCATTTACGAGATTAGCCAGGTCGGCTCCCGCAAACCCTGGTGTCTGAGCTGCTATTTTCCCCAAGTCAACGTCAACAGCGAGTTTCACCGCTTTCGAGTGAACTCTCAAAATGGCTTCCCGACCGATCTTGTCGGGGCGATCGACAACAACCTGGCGATCGAAGCGACCGGGACGCAAAAGCGCCGGATCGAGAATCTCAGGACGGTTTGTAGCAGCCAGGAGAATGACACCTGTATTGGGATCGAAACCATCCATCTCGGAAAGGAGTTGGTTTAGGGTTTGTTCTCGCTCCTCAGTGCCACCGAGAGGAAACCCAGCACCCGCTCGCGACCTGCCGAGAGCATCTAATTCGTCAATGAAGACAATGCAAGGGGCTTGTTGCTTTGCCTGCTCAAACAAGTCACGCACCCGAGCTGCCCCCAGACCGACGAATAATTCAATGAACTCCGAACCGGAGATACTGAAGAAGGGAACTCCAGCTTCACCCGCGATCGCTCTTGCCAATAAGGTTTTGCCCGTACCTGGGGGACCCACTAGCAACACTCCCTTGGGGATTTTCGCACCCAGACGAGTGTATTTGCCTGCATTTTTGAGGAAATCCACAATCTCTTGCAGTTCAGCCTTCGCTTCATCTACTCCAGCGACGTCATCAAACGTCACGCCAGTAGTACCTTCGGAGTAAATGCGAGCCTTGCTCTTGCCGATGGTGAGAGCAGCAGGACCAACTCCTTGACTACGTCTTAGCAGCCAGCCCCAAATACCAAAGAAAATTAGAGGAGGGACCACCCAACCTAGAAGAGTCCACAGCCAGCCCAGCCCACTGGGAGGGCGGACAAAAAATTTGACATTATGTTCTCGTAGAAGTTTGGGCAACTCTAAATCTGTAGGTACAGGAATTGTGTCAAACACTTGACTGGGCTGAGCGCCAATTTGGCTGGGAGTTTGCTCGGATTTGAGAATGTATCGGATTCGGTCAGGACTGATTTCCACGCGGTCAACCTTACCCGCTTCAACCTCAGCAATAAAATCACTGTAGGCTGTTGTTGGATATCGAGGCCCCTGAAGTAAAAATAGGTTCAGGAGTATCATCAATACAAACAGTATCAATAAGCTGCCACCAAACTGTTTAGGTTCGGGCAGTTTCATCCGATTATTGTTATTAGTATCAATAGGCATTATCAATAGCTCCAAAATACAGCAGTTTCAATTTTCAGTGGCGATCTCAAATCGATTTTTGGAGAAATTAACAAGCCTCCCCGAATTTTATTTTAAACTTATTGCGGACATTGAGCCTAGAAGTTCTTCTCACTCAAACTTTTTCTCATCCAGCAATTAGATTTGAGTTGTGAAATGTTTGCAAGGAAAAGGCTTATGGCTACAGCTATCTTTTAAGAGGTTGCGAACAAATAATAAATAAATAAACTACAGAGTACACAAAGAGCACAAAGAAGGAGGAGGGAAGGATGTTCGTATTTGATTTGGGAATGCTGTCATCGTTTGTTGCTATTAAGGATCAGCTTCGGACTTTTTCTGTAAGGTAGGTGTTGGACTGAGTGAGAGAATTTTGTTTATTTTCATCCTACCTTTGACTTCTTCCCTCTATGTGAATAAGACGGAACTTGGTTAGCGCAGCAATCACAATCAGAATGATGCCAGTTCCCATAAAATGCCTGGATATGGTGGCTGGGAAGAGGATATCGGGTGTTTGTGGTGAATATAATCTGTCAACCAATATCCGTATAGGACAAACCATACCAAAATATAAAACAGACGGTGATTCAATCAGAAGTAGGGAGCTTCTTTTGTCTCTAATATGGCAGTAAGTAATATAAAAGCAGCAAGCAAAAATGCAGATTGTAATGAGTGTATGGATGAGTTGAATCAAGAATAATTGCATTGTTAATTAACTTAACTATTTCTTCAATCCCTTTTACCGAAAAGTTCTGCGATCGCTCTACGAGATGGCGATATTCTCGCTCGGATTCTTAGCTGTTGTCTGGGTTGCATGCTTCATTTGTTTTTGTTATAATTTATTTAAGGTTTGTATTCGGTCCGGCAGTGTGTTTGGTTTTTATCTAATTACAGGCTTTTCTCCGAATCTAACTCTCTACGTCCTTTGATTCTGGAGATTTTTTATTTTTTATGTCTATTTTTGTTGGTAATCTACCCTTTGCTGTTACCCAAGATGACCTCAGAGAGGTTTTTGCAGAGTACGGAACTGTTAAGCGCGTTAGTATGCCTACAGACCGCCAAACAGGTCGTGTACGGGGTTTTGCTTTTGTAGAAATGGGTACGGAGGCAGAAGAAAACGCTGCAATTGAAGCCCTTGATGGTGCTACTTGGATGGGTCGCGATATGAGGGTTAACAAGGCTAAACCCCGCGAAGAAAGAAGACCTTTTGGTGATAGCTGGCTAAGTAATAGTCGATTTTCTCGACAACGCTAGGCTTTGAGATGAGGGACTCAATAATTCAGCACAGATCCCGACAGATGTTACCCATTCTTGGGAAGCCCCGCAGTGTCTGCGTTTCGGGTTGCTACGCCCAGCAGGGGTTGACTCTTTATCCGTGCGAAAAAGGTCCCGGACTTGATTGCTCAATCAAAAACAAATATTTGGGGAAAGCCGACGCTTACAGTTTGCCAGAGAGTTGTTGCTTTAGGTATAGAGCATTTTGAACAGCATAACCACAAGCATCATTATTAAAGTAGAAATAAACATCCCGTCCTTCTCTCAGCCATGCTGTGATTCTCTGAGCATCTGCTGACAGCATTTCATGAGAATAGCAAGAACTGTACAGCGAAGTAGATCCGTGTCGTCTGACGTAGACAAAGTCAGCAGTTAGGGGTGCTTGCACGGGAAGAGTTGACCAATCCGACAGGCATAGGGCAATATTTGTTCCTTCCAGAAGCTGAAAGACCTGCGAAATCATCCAACTCGGATGTCGGATCTCGATCGCAACCCTCAAATCTGGAATAATAAGTTGGGTACGAAGAAAGTTCAGAAAATTTTCCAGGCGTTCCAGGGAAACTGCAAAAGAGGGAGGAAACTGAAACAGGACAGGTCCTAATTTCTGCTTGAGAACAGATATTCGCTCTAAAAATACTCTGAGATTAGCCTCTGGCTGTTTGAGCCGTCGAATATGGGTGATGACGCGGCTTCCTTTGACTGCGAAAACAAAGCCTGAAGGGGTTTCCTCACGCCATCGATTTAAAGTCTCCTGTTTTGGCAAGCGATAAAAGGTGTTGNTTAGTTCTACTGTATTGAAGTAGTGGCTATAATAACTGAGATAGTCTCTAGATTTCAGGTAACTGGGATAGAAAACTTCTTTCCCCCAGTGGGGATAGCTGAAGCCGCTAGTACCAATGAAAGCGAAAGCTTGTTTGGTGGAAGTGCAAGCGCTGATAAAAGACACACAGAGAGTAACAAATAAAATTGTTTAGCCGCCCTCAATAAATGAGAATTGACGGGCTGTCTCTTCATCGACTCAACCCGTCAACTCGTGGAGGTTAAAAGCTCCAAGGTCTCCTCCTCATCGATCTTGGATGAACAGGTCTCGCGGCTTTTCATTCGAACCTCTCATAGTCGCATCTTCCTGAGAGCCTGGTTTGGTGTTGCTCTTGAGGGGGAGCGTTACCACTTCACTCTATGTAAGAGGTTCACCACGATTCCACCTATATTATATAAAATTTTCTGCAACCTATGTCTCGACATGCGTAGTAGTTTGTTTGATTAATTTTGCTGGGTTGCATAATTTCATGAATTACCCTTTTTTCCTCTTCTGTTGGCGCACTTGGCGTCTACCCTGCAAGTAGACACGCAGACACGGACTGACTTTCCGTAGGGTGAGTAGCCGCTTGAGCGCGTCTATGGCAGTTGATTTTTTTACAAAGAAAGGCAGAGGGTCGAGGGCAGAAAGCAGAAGGCAAAAAAGTATCAATTAAAACTTTAGTTGTGGGTATAAAGCCTATTATTGAAGAAAGGCAGCATAGCTGCCTTCATGAACAGTTAAAACTAATGGGATTAATCAAATCCCTGTGGAGACGCAAAATTGGATGTATCTACCACGAAACTACCTATTTTAATTCTTGCGGCGGAAAATTTATAGCAATTAAAGCATTTTGAAAAAATAATGCGATAAATAAAATAGACATTGTAATACCAATGTCCTTGAGTAAAGAAGCGATCGCAATTAATCCGCAAAACAAGTTAGACCCATTTACGCCCATCCTCAGTCAACTTTTATAAAGGGATAACGTTGCAAGTCCTCACGAGTCCAGTAAGACATTCCACACCGTTGACCTAAGGTTTCCACTACCACAATGGCATCTGGGTTCTCGAAGGAGATGTGTCCGGGTGTACCAGCCTGTTCCAGGGCTTCGAGAAGAACTGTGTCCAGAAAACGCTCCTCATCTGGGCTAGAGAGCTTTCCTTTGAAGCCACGACGGTGCATCCGCACATGAAAACTTTTACCAGCCAGATGAGGTACCCACTGTAAAATTGCCTCCTGTGCTCTTGATTCAAACTCCTGAGGGGACTGAAAGTTAAAAGTACAACTCACAGGTACTAACCGCGCCAGAAAATCAAACCGATCGGGATCTTTTGCCATCTCTTCCCGTAAAGTTTCCAAGAGTTCGTTAATCTGGCTGACTTTCATCACTAGAACATTGCGAAATTCCGAGCGGCTGACTAACCCAAATCCTTGAAGCACCCTAAAGGCTTGATTCCAGCCACGTTCGTGGAGGCTGACTATAACATTCCAATCATTGATCATATGTAATTGTTAGTAAATTTTTAACTAGTAACTAACCTCTGCTGAGGCTGAGCTGATGGGTGCTATCTAGGAAGAGCCTGCAGCAGATTCAAGTATCTTTTCCTGCTCCTCAACTAGTTCTGCTTTTGCTTCGGCGACAATATCTCGCCATGTTTTGCTAACTTTGGCGATCGCGTCCTTATTTTTTTCATACAGGATCATGCCCCCTTTGATCGCTGCCTTGGCGATCGGCTTGGCAATCTCTGACACTCCTGGAAGGATAACAGACAGAAGAACTATGGTCGCGATACCAGAAAGACCAAGCCCTTCGAGCAAGTCTTCCAAGTCAGGTAGAAGTTTGAGTGACATAGTACTTGCCTCCCATTTGTGTACTTTACAGAAGCTTTGAAGATTGCATAGCAACAAGCCTTACACCAATTATTTGAAGTCAAGCCCTCGGTCTGTTAGTACTCCCCAGCTGCATGCATTACTGCATTTACACTTAACGCTCCCCTATCACTTGGCGTGTCTTCACATTCAGCACGCAACCTTCTTGGTGATTGGGTACTGGCGACTGGCGACTGGCGATTGGCATTATTCTTTCCCCATCCCCACTTTCTCATCCCAATACAAGGCTGTGTATTAAATGTTAAACGCTAAATCCACAGCTTCAGTACATCGCTTAGTCGCGTTCATTTTCGGCGCAAAAGCGCTTAACTAGTGAGCTATTGGGCACTCTTTTAACTACTTACTACCTGACCAGTTGCTATGCAATTTTCAAGGTTCTGTTTCTGGATCTTGGTCCAGCAGTCTCTCTAGCTTTTTCTAGATAAGGTGCTGACGAAAGTTTAATTATTTTATTTAAAAAAAAATTATTTTAAATAATTTATTTTAATATACTATTCCCTTTCGGCAGAGCCAAACTTATTTTATTGAACCAAGCATAGTTTGAAAGCCAGCTTTTCCAATCTTCGACCGACCTGGGATGACAAAATTATGAACTCTCAATCACCATTCATAATTTTGTTGGTCTCCCTAAAAAGGAGGTGATCCAGCCACACCTTCCGGTACGGCTACCTTGTTACGACTTCACCCCAGTCGCCAGTCCTGCCTTCGGCGTCCCCCTCCCCCAAGGGTTAGAGTAACGACTTCGGGCGTGACCAGCTTCCATGGTGTGACGGGCGGTGTGTACAAGGCCCGGGAACGAATTCACTGCAGTATGCTGACCTGCAATTACTAGCGATTCCGCCTTCAGGCAGGCGAGTTGCAGCCTGCGATCTGAACTGAGCC
>JANZYY010000284.1 GCA_026419705.1 Fischerella sp. | reverse complement strand
ATGTGTATAAGAGACAGGTGCAAGATCTCAGTTCTTGCTCGTGTTTTCTTAATACCCTGACATCTCAAGACTCCTAGATATGTATGTTATTTTTTTGACCGCATTTTTAGTAAGTTTACTAACATTTTCTGGTTGGGCCGCGATCGCCTACTTGTTTCCTAGCAATCATTTTAAAGACTAAGGCATTGAATTTCACAGTTACGTATGCAATCACTCAGTCTAGGGGAGGCGCTAGTGTCGCGATCGTGCCCACACAAAGAGTCAGCGCATGTTTGGCTAGGGATTCTCCTACGTCCGAACTTTCAACGCCGTCGCTGTTTTCCCATGTAAACCCCCGCTCTCTCCACTTGAAGGTAGAGTATCCGAACCTGTGGTCGATTTCCAAAAAATAATTTGTGCCATAGTTTGAATTCACCTCAGGATAATTAGCAATTCCTTGATACAATCAGGAGGCGCTAATTAATGGATATAAGCTGTGCTAGCAGCCTTACTTTACGGGAAAGAAAATTTACGTCTAGAAAAAGTAGCTGACCCCACTCCTGGAAAAGGAGAAGTAGTAATTCAGGTGGGAGTAGCAACAACTTGTGGTACAGATTTGAAAGTGTGGCGTCGCGGTGGTCATGCTAAGATGCTCAAACCTCCAACTCTTTTTGGGCATGAAGCCGCTGGATGTATAGTAGCTGTAGGTGAGGGAGTTACGGGTTGGCAACTTGGCGATCGCGTGGTTGCTAATAATTCCGCGCCATGCATGAATTGCTTTTTTTGTCAACGCCAGGAATACTCACTCTGTCCGAATTTGACTTGGAATAATGGTGCTTTTGCCGAATATTTAAAAATCCCCGCGCCGATTGTCCAGCATAATTTATTGGCAATTCCAGAAGATTTACCCTATGAATTAGCAGCAATAACAGAACCTTTGGCTTGCGTGCTGCATGGGGTAGCCCGTGCCAATGTCAAAGCCGGAGATAGGATAATAATCTTGGGAGATGGGGCAATTGGACTGATGTTTGTGGCTAAGTTGGCTTTTGATCTGGGAGCGGAAGTATTCCTGTTTGGTGGTAATGACGACAGGCTCAAAATTGGTAAAAAACTCGGTGCAGCACAAACATTTAATTACCGTCAACTACCAGATATACCCACTGTAGTCAAAGAATTTACAGATGGGTGGGGTGCAGATGTGGTGATTGAAGCTACAGGCTTACCTAGCGTCTGGGAAACTGCCATTGCTTGCGCCCGCCCCGGCGCTACTGTCAACTTATTCGGTGGTTGTCCGCGAGATACAACAATTACCGTCAACACAGAACAGCTTCACTACAGCGAACTTACCCTGAAAGGAGTATTTCACAACACTCCTGAGTTTGTGAGAGCAGCCCTAACGCTGATTGCTAGCCGCAAGATTCCGTTTGAGCTATTAATTAGCGAACACCGCCCCTTAAAAGATCTGGAGGCAGTGTTTGATGACATGCAAGCGCGTAAAGTAATTAAGGTGGCGATGATTCCATAGCCTTGAGCAAGCATGGAGCTACACACAGGGAAATAGCGATCGCCTCACTCAAGTCGAGTTTCTATGGTTGAATGCGTAAATTCTAGGCTGCAGCGAAACAAAGAGGGGTAGGTTCTAAACCCACCCCTAATTCTGCTGATATATTCCGTTCAACTGCTGCTGCTACTGGTTTTAAGCTATTAACTAAATTCACCATATCTTCTAAAGATAGTGCTTGACGTGCATCAGATACGGACTTTTCTGGTTCTGGGTGACACTCAATAATTAAACCATCTGCACCACAGGCGATCGCGGCTTTAGCCACAGGTGCTACCAACTCTCGCTTACCTACCGCATGGGAGGGATCTACAATCACGGGTAAGTGAGTAATCTGCTTGAGTGCTGCTACTGCTCCTAAATCCAGCACGTTGCGGGTATAGTTATCGAAACTGCGGATACCCCGTTCGCACAGTACCACGTCGGGATTGCCGTGAGTTAAAATATACTCGGCCGCCATCACGAATTCTTCGATTGTCGCTGCTAAACCTCGTTTGAGGAGTATGGGTTTATTTGCTTGTCCCAAAGCTTTAAGCAAATCGAAGTTTTGCATGTTGCGGCTACCTACTTGCAGCATATCAGCATGGGCGGCGATCGCTTCTATTTGGGAAATGGACATTACCTCAGTTACGACTGGCATATTGTAACGCGATCGCACTTCTGCCAGAATTTTCAGTCCTTCTTCTCCCATTCCCTGAAAAGCGTAGGGAGAAGTCCGGGGTTTGTAGACACCTCCACGCAATGCTTGCACGGGTGCAGTAGATAGTTTTTGGGCGACTGTCTCCATTTGTTCCTTGCTTTCTACTGCACAGGGCCCGCCAATTATCACTAATTGTGTACCACCAAAGCAAACTTGTTCGGAAAGTTTAACAATGGTTTGCTCATGTAGATGAGATTTAGCTGCTAATTTGGCATCAATCATGATTCAGTTCTCCTTAAAGTAATAGTGGTGGTTAGTAGTTGGTAGTTGGTCGTTCCAAACAACAACCAACAACCAACAAAAAATTAAAAACCCGGAACCTTGGCTAAGTTCCGGGTGTTGCTGCTCGATCGGCATAAACATATTTACCCGGAACTTCTTCTGGGCCAAAAGTAAAAGCCATAAAACCAGCTACCGAAATGTATCTTGATGATGAGACTCTCCTTAAAAAACAAAAACCGCAGAGTTTGCTCTGCGGTTCACCGGGCGGTTTCCATCAGGAAACTAGATTCACTCCCGGTGAACCACCCTAAACCAAAAATAAAAGTAGGAAGTATAATTGAGCATCTGCGAGGGATTTTTCTGGAAAAGTTAATTTAGACCTATACTCAAAGACAATAACAGACGGTTTGAACTGCGTCAATACCCTTTTTTGAAGAAAGCAGCAGAAATAGCAATATGGGAAAGCGCAAGCATGAAGTATAAAATCTTCGATTTGTTTGTTATGTACTATTTCGACAATCAAGCAGACTTGTCCGTAGCCCTGAAAAAAACGATAAACTCAGTACAAATCTGGTGTTCGAGACTGAGAGCTTACTTGTGTATGAGAGCGCAACTGTAACAAATAACCTTTTAGGTGGTGAATGATTAGCAGATCGTAGTTAATGGTTAGTGGTTAGTGGTTAGTAGTTAGTAGAGCAACTAACAACTAACAACTAACTAATAACAAACAACCACAAAGCACCAACAATTACCAATCACATTGATTAACTTTTGACAAATTCCAAGTTTTTGTATTATGCCTAGCTCCAAATCCAAAATTTTAGCCACATCTTTCGACTATAAAGGAGTTTACCCCTGTCCAGTTTGTCATGTTGGTAAAATCACTCATATGCCTTTAATGGAGGCAATGGCATGTGACTTCTGCCATCAGATTTTTACTGTTAATTTAGAACAACAGCAATTAGTTATGCCTTCTAGGCAACCTCCTTTGGTTTGGCGTTGGAATGGCTTTAATTGGACAGAAGCTCATCTAGAAGGAGTGGAATTTGGTTGGAGCTATGTGTTAGCAGCAGTTGCTTTTATCTTGCTCCCTACTGCTTTGATTGGGATAGTAGCTTACATTTTTCCTCCACATTCAGATGCTCCCTTATCTTGGGTACCATATATTTGGACTATATTAACTTTTTTCTCGCATCTAGCAATTATTGTTTGGCTTTTTATTGAAATTTATCAAATTCCAGTCAGGGCATATTTTAGAGCAATGCGACAACGTTTACTCGGGCGCTGATCTCTGCTTGTATAAAGTTGTCATTTGTCAACAGTCATGATGCGTTATGTTTATTTACAACCACCTACTTCTACCAATTCTCTTTTTTGCAAAGGATGAGAGTATGGTAATACTGATTGCATTCGGCCAATGAAGTGGCTTTCAAGTTCCAACACCTGTTCGCATCAAGCACGCAACTGCTGATGTACCTGATGTACCAACGATCGCTCTGACTGTTTATACTAAGGAAGAGGAACGTTGTTGGGCGATCGCAACTGAGTTTTAGATGCACATGACCAAGCCTCCGGAAAAATACCGCTTTCAGCAGAAACAACCTAATAGCACAGCAGAAAGAATTGACAAAGAATATAAGCTGATAGTTGGATGCATCACTCATAATTAAATTGATTATCACCAAAATGTCTTATGAGAGAGCTGGAGCGGTATTATCGGGTGTTAGATTTAGAACCTGGAGCAACACTGGAGGAAGTAAACCAGGCTTATAAGGATTTAGCTTTTATTTGGCATCCCGATCGCATCCCCCACGATAACCAGCGCCTCAAAGACAAGGCGCAAAAAAAGCTGCAAGAAATCAATGAAGCTCGGGAAAAATTGCGTTCTCTCAAAACCAAGCGCCAAATTCCTCATTACTCGCCACCACCTCCACCGAAAAATTCGCCACCACCTCCACCGAAAAAACCACAACCCAGAACCACCTACCAACATCAGCCGCCACCTCCACCAAAGAATAACCCAGATTTGAGTGGTAAGGACTTCAGTTACGCCAACTTGAGCAATAAAGATTTATCTGGCAGAAACATGAGTTACGCCAACTTGAGTGGCGCTAATCTCAGCGATACTTTTATGCACAAAGTTATTCTTAGAGGTGCGAATTTGTCTGAAGCCAATTTATTTAGAGCCAACCTCTTGTTAGCGGACTTGAGAGAAGCTAACCTGCGTAATACTAACTTGATTGGAGCCGATCTGAGTGGCGCTGATTTGCGGGGTGCTGACCTAACAGGCGCGCGTGTGCGTTCTGGCGATCGCCTACTCGTCAAACTGATTGGTGCTAATCTCAGCGGTGCAATCATGCCTGATGGCACAGTTCATACCTAGTAACGATAATTTAATTTCATGAATGTAGCAATCATTGGTTGTGGTTATGTTGGCTCAGTTGTTGCTCAATCTTGGCAGCAAAATCAAGCTTTTATTGTCACTGCAACTACAACTACTCCTGAACGAGTGACTGCATTGCAAACAATAGCCCAAAGAGTTGTAGTGTTAAAAGGAAATGACCTAGAAGGGCTAAAAACAATCTTAAAAAATCAAGATGTAGTGCTTTTAAGTGTTGGTGCAAAAGGAGTCAACACCTATGAAGAAACTTATTTACAAACTGCTCGTAATTTAGTGTCAGTTTTGAAGCAAACGCCCAGTGTTCAACAATTAATATATACAAGCAGCTGTTCTGTATACGGTGAACAAAACGGCGCATTGGTCGATGAAGAAACACCAGTTGCACCAACAACTCCTAGTGGCAAAATTCTCTATGAAACTGAGCAAGAATTACTTTCTGCAGCCAGTGAAATCCTCCGCGTGTGTATCTTGCGTTTGGGGGGAATTTATGGCCCTGGTCGAGAATTAGTGAAAATATATAGCCGGATTGCTGGTACAACTCGTCCTGGTAATGGTAAAGAACCTGCCAATTGGATTCATCTTGATGATATTGCTGCTGCTATAGAATTTGCTCGTCACCATCGCTTGCAAGGCATTTATAACCTTGTAGATGATGACAACCTTAGAAATGGAGAAGTGAGCGATCGCGTCTGTGAAATGCACAATCTACCGGAAGTTACATGGGATTCTTCCCTGAGCAGCAAGCGTGCATACAATGCCAAGATATCAAATCAAAAGATAAAAGATGCAGGATACAAGCTAATTCATCCCCAGATGATTTTTAGCTGATAAACAAAGTAATACATTCCCATGATTACTCAAGATAAAATAGCATCGCCCACACAATTTTACACTTGGCAAAATTATCGTTGCGCTTACCAAGTGTATCAACCAATAAATTCTGCACCTGTAGGTATTCCTCTACTATTAATTCATCCGATTGGCGTTGGATTATCGCGGCAATTTTGGCAACGGTTTTGTCGCGAATGGTATCACCAAGAACATCGCAATCCAATTTATAATCCTGATTTACTCGGTTGCGGCGAGAGCGATCAACCTTATGTTGCTTATACTCCGACTGATTGGGCGGAACAGTTACAACACTTTTTGAAAGAAGTAGTACAAAAACCAGTAATTGTAGTAGTCCAAGGCGCTTTATTTACAGTTGCGATTGAATTATTTCAAAAGGAACCAAATTTGATAGCTGGATTGATACTAGCAGCACCTCCAGCTTGGCCTTTAATTAAAAAAGAGTTACCACAACGGCAACAAAAACTGATTTGGAATCTTTTAGATTCACCCTTAGGGAATATTTTTTATCGCTATGCTCGTAGAGAAAAATTTTTGCGTGATTTCTCGACTAAGCAACTTTTTGAATCAAGTCATAATGTTGATGCTGAATGGTTAAATACTTTGCGTGCAGGTGCAGAAAATGTTGACAGTCGTTATGCAGTTTTCTCTTTTTTAGCTGGGTTTTGGTTGAAGGATTATAGTAGTGCGGTTGTCTCCATTCACAAACCGACACTAGTTGTTGTAGGTGAAAACACATCAAGTATTGCCAAAGAAGGTAAAAAAGTCACACCGGATGAATGGTTGGCTGACTACCTGAAAGCATTACCTCAAGGGCGTGGGATCAAAGTTCCCGGTCGGAATGTTTTACCATACGAATCTACGGCTGAATTTGTAACGGCAATATCGCCGTTTATAGATGAATTTTCTTAAGG
>JANZYY010000283.1 GCA_026419705.1 Fischerella sp. | reverse complement strand
TCGCTCGTCGGCAGCGTCAGATGTGTATAAGAGACAGATCTTAGAAGACACCCAAACACCAGTAATACTGACAACAGCAGACTTGGCGAACAATCTACCGACACATCAAGCACAAGTAGTTTGTCTAGACTCGGATTGGGAACAGATCGCCCGCAGCAGCCAAACCAATCCGGTTAGTGAAGTAAAACTTGACAACCTCATCTACGTGATCTACACCTCAGGTTCAACAGGCAAACCTAAAGGTGTAATGATTTCCCATCGCGGTATCAGCAACCAACTTTATTGGCGGCAAACAACTTTTGGATTAACTGCAGGTGATAAAGTTTTACAAACGATTTCTTTTAGTTTTGATCCCTCAGTTTGGCAGATATTCTGGCCTCTGTGCTTTGGTGCGCAGTTAGTGATGGCACGTCCGGGTGGACAGCGAGACATGAGTTACCTGGTTGAGGCGATCGCCAACGAGCAAATTACCGTTGCAGCTTTTGTACCCTCGCAGTTGCGAGCCTTACTCGAACAGGAGGGAATTGAGAATTGTAGAAGCTTGCGACACGTCACCAGTGGTGGTGAAGCATTACCGATGGAGCTGGTTGAACGCTTCTTTGAGCGTTTAAATTTGGATAACGTACTGGTTAATTGCTACGGGCCAACAGAAGCTTCTATTGACACTACCTTTTGGGTTTGTCAGCGCAGCAGAGATTACACTTATGCTCCCATTGGTCGCCCCATTAGTAACGCCGAGATTTATATTTTGGATGAGAATTTACAGCCAGTTGCCGAGGGAGAATGTGGAGAATTATACATTGGTGGCGCTGGTCTGGCGCGAGGTTATTTCAAGCGTCCGGATTTAACCAAACAGCGATTTATCCAGCATCCATTTTCCAGCGAAGCTGGTGCGCGATTATACAAAACTGGCGACTTGGCACGATATTTACCAGATGGAAACATCCAGTTCCTTGGTCGCATTGACGAGCAAGTCAAAATTCGTGGTTTCCGCGTTGAGTTGGGAGAAATTGCAGCCGTACTTAATCAACATTCCCTCCTGAAACAAGCGATCGCCATTGTTCGCGAGGACATTCCTGGAGACAAACGACTTGTAGCATACATCGTGGCGAACTCAGAGCAAACTCCCACTCCCGCCGAATTGCGTTGCTTTTTACAACAGCAGTTACCAGATTACATGGTGCCTAGTGCCTTTGTATTCATGGATGCCTTGCCCTTAAGTCCCAACGGTAAAATCGATCGCCATGCTTTGCCCGTACCCGCTCCCTCATGTTTGGAACGCTCCACAAGCTTTGTTGCACCCCGCACTCACACCGAGGAAGTCTTAGCTAACGTCTGGGCTGAAGTCCTAGGAGTTGAAGTCGGCATTCACGATAACTTCTTTGCGTTGGGCGGACATTCACTATTAGCAGCAAAAGTGATTTCTCGGGTACGTGACATTCTGCAAGTGGATTTGCCTATGAGTGCTTGCTTTGAGTGTCCTACAATCGCTGATTTGGCAAAGAGCGTTGAAGCCGCCGCCCCCAAACAACAGGGACTACAAGCACTGTCCATACAACCAGTTTCACGCCAGCAAACCTTGCCTCTCTCTTTCACTCAGGAACTATATTGGTTTCTCACACAATTGCATCCAGGGGAACCTATATATAACGAAACCTGCACCATTCGCTTAGGAGCGGGCATTAATATCGCTGCCTTAGAACAGAGTCTCACAGAGTTCGTCCGGCGTCACGAAATTCTGCGTACCACCTTTGCGACAGCAAATGGGAAAACCGTTCAGGTAATTAACCCTCCTTTTCCTGTCACACTACCAATAGTGGATCTGCGCCAGCTCACCGAGCGGGAACGAGAAGCAGAAGCCCGACAGTTGGCAACAGCATATTTAACGCAACCCTTTGACCTTGGTCAAGGACCGCTACTGCGCTCGATGTTGATACGCTTGAGCGAGGCAGACAACAGGCTCTATGTAGCCATACATCATCTGGTGATGGATGGGGTATCTATGCATAGCATATTTCTTCCAGAATTGCAAGCACTGTACGCAGCCTTTACGAGCAATCAACCTTCACCTCTACCAGAATTAACGCTTCAGTATGCAGATTTTGCGGTTTGGCAACGGCAATGGCTTCAAGAAGAAATTTTGTTGACTCAGCTAGCCTATTGGCAGCAAAAGCTAGCTAATCTACCAAAATTGCAGTTACCTACCAACCATCCCCAACCGACAGAGTTGACATTTCAGGGATCGCAGCAAAGTTTCGCACTTTCCAAGAGTTTGACAGAGAAGCTGAAAATACTAAGTCGTCAAGAGGGAACAACACTCTTCATGACGTTGGTGACGGCGATTAAAACTTTACTTTATCGTTATTCAAACCAAGAAGACATTGCCATCGGCACGGTGACAGCAGGACGGAACCGACCAGAAGTGGAAGGGGTAATGGGAAATTTCCTGAATAATTTAGTTCTGCGTACCGATCTTTCTGGCAATCCCCCTTTTCGAGAGCTATTGAAGCGGGTGCGAGAGGTGACTTTAGAGGCTTATGCTCACCAAGACTTGCCTTTTCAGAAATTGGTAGAAGTACTCCAACCAGAACGCCAATTAGGCCAAAATCCTCTTTTTCAAGTAGCGTTTGTCCTTGAGCCTCCTTTGCCAGAATGTCACGATCTAGGGTGGACAATTAGCCAGATGGATATCCATTCCGGTACAGCCAAGTTTCATTTATGCATAGAAATGGATGAAAGACCAGAAGGTATGATTGGTCGGATAGAATACCGTACCGATCTGTTTGATGCGAAGACAATAACCCGCATGATTGGTCATCTCCAGACTTTGCTAGAAGGAATTGTAGCTAATCCAGAACAGCCCATTTCTCAATTGCCCCTACTGACAGCAGCAGAACAACAGCAATTGCTGTTTGAATGGAACAACACTCAAACCGAGTATCCCCAACACAAGTGTATCCATCAGTTATTCGAGGAGCAAGTGGAACGCACCCCCGACGCGGTGGCGCTGGTATTTGAGGATGTACAGACGCGACATGTCGTGTCTCTAACATATAGGCAACTAAATCAGCGAGCAAATCAACTCGCGCACTACTTACGTGGTTTGGGAGTAGGTCCGGAAGTACTCGTGGGAATTTGTGTGGAACGCTCCATAGAAATGGTAGTAGGATTGCTGGGGATTCTCAAAGCGGGTGGGGCCTATGTACCTGTTGACCCCAATTATCCGGTTGAGCGCCTCGCCTTTATTTGGGAAGATGCTGGTGTATCAGTGTTGCTGACTCAAGAAAAATTGCTGTCCAAGTTGCCTCAAATTCCTGGACGCGTACTCTGCATAGATACAAATTGGGGTGTAATTTCTGCTGAAAGTGAGGAAAATGTTGTCAGTGGTGTCACCTCTAGTAATTTAGCTTACGTCATTTACACTTCCGGTTCTACAGGTAAGCCGAAGGGAGTTTTAATCGAACATAAGTGTGTTGTAAATCTTTTGGAGAGTTTGCACAAAGCCGTCTATGCCGAATTTCAGAATCCACAACTGCGAGTCAGTTTCAATGGGTCTTTCAGTTTTGATACTTCGGTCAAGCAATTTATTCAGTTACTCAAAGGTCATACTCTCTACATAGTGCCAGAAACGGTGCGATTTGATGGGGATGCCTTGTTATCTTACCTACAAAACCACAAAATCCACGTATTTGACTGCACGCCATCGCAACTGGAACTGTTGATCGGGGCGGGGTTACTGAGGAGCAATATACCCAAATGCGTACTGGTTGGAGGAGAAGCGATCGCCCCTTGTACTTGGCAAGCTTTAACCCAAGCTGAAAATATTAATTTTTACAACGTTTACGGACCAACAGAATGCACCGTCGACGCGACCCTTTGCAAGTTGCAAATCTCTGATATCAAGCCAATTATCGGTCGCCCGATCGCCAATACCCAGGTATATATTCTTGATTCCCATCTGCAACCCGTACCGATAGGCGTACCTGGTGAACTGCACATTGGTGGTGTGGGATTAGCACGAGGATACCTCAACAGTCCAGATTTGACAGCTGAAAAATTCATCTCTAATCCCTTCGCAAATCCAAAATTCCATCGCCTTTATAAAACAGGAGACTTAGCCCGTTACCTCAGCGATGGCAACATCGAATACCTCGGTCGCATTGACCACCAAGTCAAAATGCGTGGCTTCCGCATAGAGTTGGGAGAAATTGAAGCAAGCCTGAATCAAAATCCTGCTGTGCAACAGGTGGTAGTTATCGCACGCGAGGATGTTCCTGGTGAAAAATGCTTGGTCGCCTACGCGACCCTCAAGGAGGGACAGAATACTACAGCCAATCAACTGCGAGATTTTTTACGTGGAAAATTGCCCAATTACATGATTCCCTCAGCGTTTGTCATCCTAGAGACACTACCACTCACACCTAATGGTAAGGTCGATCGCAAAGCACTGCCCGCACCCACATCAGTCAAACAAGAGGACTCACAAACCTTTGTTGCACCCCGCAATCAAACAGAATACCAGCTAACAAAGATTTGGGAGGAAGTATTAGGCGTCCAACCGATCGGTATTCAAGATAACTTCTTTGACTTGGGTGGACACTCATTCCTAGCTTTAAAGCTATTTGCGAAAATCGAGGCTCAATTTGGTAAAAAACTTCCCTTGGCCATCCTGTTTCAATCTGGAACTGTCGAGGCTCTTGCTCAAATTCTTCACCCAAAAGAGGAATTAGCAACCAGCCAAGGTCCAACTTCAGAACATTGGTCATCTCTAGTCGCAATTAACTCCAATGGCTCAAAGCCACCCTTATTCTGTGTTCATGACTTAGCTGGAGAAGTTTTCTACTACCGGAATTTGTCATTGCATTTGGGGTCAGATCAACCCATATATGGATTGCAATCACAAGGACTTGATGGCAAACGACCTCCCTTAACACGAGTTGAAGATATGGCGTCGTACTATATTCAACAAATCCGGACGGTTCAGCCTCAAGGTCCTTATTTTTTGGCTGGGTACTGCTTTGGGGGATTAGTCGCCTTCGAAATGGCACAGCAACTCCACAAGCAAGGTGAGAAAATCGGAATTTTAGTTTTATTAGATGCTTTTATTCCGAATGTGACGGCGCGCTTACCATTCTGGCAGCGAATTCCGCTGCACTTCAATAATGTTCTCCGTGAAGGACCTGCTTATATTTGGCAAAGAATTCAGGTCTGGTATCAATACTTAAAGTATAAAATAAAACATAGCCTCCTCAAGTCGCATGTGGAAGAAAACCTCCTACCTTCTACACCCGAGCATCTCAAAATTATAGATGTTAACAAGCAGGCAATGAAAGAATATGTCGTCCAAGCCTACTCCGGTCAAATGGTTCTCT
Source organism: Fischerella sp. (assembly GCA_026419705.1). Taxonomy (GTDB): domain Bacteria; phylum Cyanobacteriota; class Cyanobacteriia; order Cyanobacteriales; family Nostocaceae; genus PCC9605. Next base: position 1,258 of record JANZYY010000283.1, on the reverse strand, counting down.
TACTAACTGAAGAATCGAAACTTTACTTCGAACAAGCTATAGGTCTACAATGCGGTCCCCTTTTTGGCTGGGGTAATTTCATCACCGGGGGATTAGATGTTAACTTCATTCCTGGCTTACATTTAACTTGTCTGAAAGAACCTCATGTACAAGTACTGGCAGAAAAATTACAAACTTATTTAGATCGGGCTTTCGTTGAAACAAGGGAAAGTTAAAGACAGCAAAACCCCATACTTCAGGCTAAAGTGTGAAATATGAAGGGTAAAGATTTACCCTTTTACCTTCAGACTTTATCTTTTATTATCATTCTCGATTCTTCCTATGTTGCGGAAACCGAAAAAGCATTGGACACCCTCGAACTGGGCAAGTTGGAAGCCTTTTGGTATTGGGGAGCAGTATCCCAACACCTATTGGGAAGTCCTTCGTGCTATTTGGCTGTCACGCGATCGCCTGTCTTATGCATGGAATATCCTCAACAAGGGAGTTTGTGACGGTTGTGCTTTAGGCACAACTGGGATGAAAGATTGGACCTTAGAGGGAATTCACCTGTGCAATGTCCGTCTGCGATTATTGCGGATGAACACCATGCCAGCTTTTGACCCCCTACTGTTAGAAAATATAGAACAGTTACAAAAGCAAAAAAGTACGGCACTCAGAGAATTGGGACGCCTTCCCTACCCAATGATCCGCCGACGTGGGGAAAAGGGCTTTCGTCGAGCTAGTTGGGATGAAGCTTTAGATGTCATTGCTACACGTATTCGTGCCACCACGCCAAACCGCCTCAGTTTCTACATTACCAGTCGCGGCACTGTTAACGAAACTTACTACGCTACCCAAAAAGCTGTACGGGCAATGGGAACAAATAATATTGATAATGCTGCCCGAATTTGCCATTCTCCCAGTACCGCTGGACTTAAAGCTACCCTTGGTGTCGGCGCTACTACCTGTTCTTATAAAGACTGGGTGGGTACGGACTTATTAGTATTTATTGGCTCGAATGTCGCCAATAACCAACCTGTCACCGTCAAATATCTGCATTATGCCAAAAAAGCTGGAACAAAAATTGTAGTCATTAACACCTATCGCGAACCAGGAATGGAGCGCTACTGGGTGCCTTCCATACCTGAAAGTGCCTTGTTTGGTACTAAGTTTGCGGAAGATTTCTTCTTAGTGAATATGGGCGGCGACATGGCTTTTTTAAATGGCACAATCAAGCATATGATTGCTAATGATTGGATAGACAGGTCGTTTATAGATC
>JANZYY010000282.1 GCA_026419705.1 Fischerella sp. | reverse complement strand
CATGGCGACAACCCACAAATTTTACAACCAGGTCAAGTGCTCACAGTAGAACCGGGACTTTACATGGTGCCAGGTACCAAACTAGCAGAAGACCAACCAGAAATTGCTCAACGTTGGATTGGTATTGGTATCCGCATTGAAGATGATGTTTTAGTGACACCCACAGGACATGAGGTGTTAACAGCTGGCGTTCCCAAGGAAGTAGAAGACGTGGAAAGATAAACATTTGGGTGAGCAATGCTGCTCGCCCAGTTGTTCAAGCCATATGGTAGTGTAAAGTTGCATAGATAAATATTGCAATAAATAACTTTTATCCTCATGACTGGAGTGCAAACCCTTGGGAATAGAACTACGCAGTTTCGTATTTCTCGACAGCTTGCAACCTCAACACGCAGCATATATAGGAACGGTAGCTCAAGGTTTCTTGCCATTACCAGGGGATACATCGCTATGGATTGAAATCTCTCCTGGGATCGAAATTAATCGGATTACGGACATAGCACTCAAAGCTGCTTCTGTACGTCCCGGAGTACAGGTCGTAGAACGATTGTACGGTCTATTGGAAGTGCATTCGGGTTCCCAAGGTGAAACGCGAGCTGCTGGTCAAGCCATTTTGGCAATGCTAGGAGTCAAAAAAGAGGAATGTCTCAAACCGCGTGTCGTTTCTAGCCAGATTATTCGTAACATAGATGCTTACCAAGCGCAACTGATCAATCGCACGCGACGAGGACAGCTACTACTAGCAGGGCAAACACTGTATGTATTAGAAGTTGAACCTGCTGCTTACGCTGCATTGGCTGCGAATGAAGCCGAGAAAGCAGCGGCAATAAACATCCTTGAAGTCCAAGCTGTAGGTAGCTTTGGAAGACTTTACTTAGGTGGACAAGAACGAGATATTCTTGCAGGAGCAGCGGGAGCGCGAACAGCGATTGAAAGTGTAGCTGGTCGGATCAATCCTCAGAGTAAGCGTCAGGAATAAAGGAAAGAAAATGGCAAATCAAGAGCATCTGGCTTTACTAAAAGCAGGTGCGCTCACATGGATTGAGTGGAGAAGTAAAAACCCCCAAATTGAACCAGACCTGAGCACCGCCAACCTCTGTGGGGATAACCTCAAAGGCGCTGACCTCAGCGGTGCTGACCTCAGAGGTGCTAACCTCCGCAGAGCAATCCTTACTGAAGCTAAGCTGAGCGCAGTTAATTTCAGTCTTGCTAACTTGAGTAGTGCTAAGCTAGCACGGGCAGATCTCAGTCATGCCAATCTGATCGGAGCTGACTTGAGTGAGGCAAATCTTAAAGAGGCGGCGATCGCTGATGCTAACCTGATTGGGGCTGACTTGAGGGGTGCTAACTTGAGAGGTGCTGATTTGGGTGCAGCAAAGCTTCACCGCACTAACCTCTGTTTTGCCAACCTCATCGAAGCTAACTTGATTGCAGCTGACCTCAGCAAAGCCAACCTGTACGATGCGGAGATGATCGGGGCTTACCTTTACAAAACCGATCTTTACAAAGCTAATCTTAGTAACGCTCATCTCAGTTGCGCATACTTATTGCGGGCTAACCTTGTGGAGGCTGAGTTGAGCAAAGCTGATTTAAGATGGACTAACCTAAAAGGAGCGAACTTGGCAGGGGCTAATCTTAGAGGAGCTAACCTCAGCGGCGCTAACCTAAGAGGAGCTAACCTTAGCGGTGCGAATCTCCAGGAAACAATTATGCCTGAATCTTGATGTAGAAGACTACTTTCTTCTTTGTGTACCTTCGCTGCGCCCCTTGGGCAAGCTTAGTGACTTGGTGTTTCAAAAATTATTTTTTCACCACAAAGGCACAAAGACACTAAGTACAGCTTTATCAAACAACAAACACCTATCAACAAACTACTGGGTCTTATCTCCACCTCACGCCATGCTTTGCTGGCACCGCATCAGTATGGAAACAAGACCCAGTATTAAATTTACGCGTTCAGATTACGCGTTCTCAGTCGCAATTCTAGCGTCTGCCACCACCACGATTGGGTACTAAGCTCATGTAATCCAGTTCAGCTGCACGAATGTTTTGAGCATAGTTTCCTTTGGGACTGATTGCAGCTGCCATGTCAGCGTATTTGCGGGGATCGCCTTCTGCCAGCCGCCGTTCTTGGGATTTGCGGCTGTAGAATTTCTCCACGGTAAAGCGCCAGTCAGTTGTGACAGTACCAGCGGTTTCTTGGAAGTCTTCGCCATAGCGAGGAGTTACCAAGTTGTGGGGACGATCTACTAAGCGTTTGCGCTGGTAGGGTACGGTGTTGTCGCCAAATGCTTCAGTGTATTCATCGCTATCGATGAGGGCATCAACAAAGCCATCAAAACCTTTGGTAGCAATGACAATTGACCAAGCGATTTCTTCTTCTTTGTTGTAGGCAGAACGACCTAAAAAGCGCTTCAGGCAAATGTCTACGAGACGGTAGTTGTTGTTAACCGAGACGACCAAACGGTAGAAGGCTTCAGATTTTGCTAAGCCACGGATGAAGTCTCGTACAGTTAGTGAGCCATTTTTCAGCTGAGATTCGATGTGCTGCTGGCGGTTGAACTTGAGAATCTCATGTTCGCTGAATACTTGGCGATAAGCCGCCCAAATGATATTTTGCATGTCAGTAAAAGAACTGACATCTTCTAGGCGGTAAATATACGGTGTATCTTCATTTCGGTCAGCTAATCCAAAGCTTTTAACCCGATGATTTTGACTGCTGGGTTTGTATTCAAGTAATGGCAGTGCCATTTGCGATTTTCCCCTTTAATTATCAACAAATTAAAAAGAGCTAGCTCTTGAAAACTGAAGGAGGCTTGATGAATGCAATCCTCTTTCATTCTTTATTTAATTTTCCCGCATTTGGCTTAGAAGGCAGAAGTATTTACGAACCAATTGAGAACAAGCAAGAAAGTGATGATTCCAGAGAGTCCAACTACTACAGCTGCGATCGCTCTCCAATCCACTTTCTGAGGATATGGTGATTGAGTCAAAAAACTATACCATTCGGTATGATGTACCCAACCGGTCTGAATAATGCCTGCCTTGTCACGATACTCTGCACCATAGCGTGGGGTAAAGCTGAATGGTCTATCTGTAGACATCCGCTTGCGCTGATAGGGTACGGTATAATCGCCAAAGGCTTGTTCGTACTCTTGGCTATCTATGAGCATATCTACAAATCCTGCCCAACCGCGAGCAGCGATTTGAATAGACCAAGCAATTTTTTCTTCTTGATTGTAGGGAGCGCGACCCAACAAACGTTTTAAGCATATTTCTACCAACCGATAATTGCTGTTGGTTGCAACTACCAGCTGATAAAATCGCTCTGATTTCGCCAAACCCCGGATAAAATCACGCACTGTAATCGATCGATTTTTCAGTTGTGTTTCCAGGGCAATCTGACGATTAAACTGAAGAATTTCCTGTTCGTTAAAGAGTTGGCGGTAGGCTGCCCAAATCAGTTCTTCAACTTCACCACTAGAGTTCGTATCTTCCAGACGGTAGATATAAGGAGTATCTTCATTTAAGTCTGCTGTGCCGAAACTACGAACTCTTTGATTTTGAGCAGTGGGTTTGTATTCATGTATGGGTAGTGCCATAATTTTCATCCACCTTTGACATAACTTGGCACTTTAGAAGGTTCTCAGATTTACACCTTAGAGTTGACCAAGCAAGCAAATCCCGAAACCTTCTAAATTTGTGTGAACTAATGTTTAGATGTCGCAGACCCACTCTTAATTGTTGGTTGTTAGTTGTTGGTTGTTAGTTGTTGGTTATTCACCACTATCTACTAACCACTAACTACTAACTACTTTACTTTAGCTTAACGCACAGGAAAACTCGCACTAGGGTTGATAGAAACAGGAATACCTTGCGGTTTTGCTTCCCGTGTTGTGTCGGGAATTTGGATGTTAGCAGTACTAACAGGGGTGTAGGAAACTGTCCTAATTTCAATGGACTTCGCCATATCCAAGAAGTTATTAATATCACCCCACTTATAACGCTCGCTTTCTTGTTTGTCGCGCCAGTAGTTACCGTAACGGGGTGTTACCAAATTAAATGGTCTATCTTTAAAGCGACGGCGTTGGTAGGGGACAGTGTTATCACCAAAGTTGGTTTGATACTCTTCAGAGTCTATCAAAGCATCAACAAAGCCACTAAAACCTTGGGTAGCAATTGTAATTGACCAAGCAATTTCTTCATCTTTGTTGTAAGGTGCGCGACCTAAAAGCCGCTTGAGGCAAAGTTCCACAATACGATAGTTAGAGTTTGTCTCTACAACTAGGCGACGGAATGCTTCTGATTTTGCCAAACCGCGAATAAAATCACGTGTGGTAATTGCCCGGTTCTTTAACTGGGATTCTAAGTTTTTTTGGCGATAAAATTGCAGGTTTTCGTGTTCGCTGAATACTTGCCGATACCCTGCCCAAATTAATTCTTTGATTTCGCTCTCTGTTGGAGAATCCTCTAAGCGATAAATTCTGGGAGTATCTTCGTTGGGTATTTCGTAACCAGGAACACGCTGGTTCTGGGAACTCGGTTTATATTGCAGTAGAGGTATTGACATTGTTAATTGGTAATTGGTGATTGTTAATTGGTAATTGATGATTTTTAATTGGTAATTGGTGATTGGTAATTGGTGATTACCCATTACCCATTACCTGTTACCCATTTCCTACGTTGTTTTGCTACCAGGAATGTAACGATAAGGTAAGGCAACTTTTACTGGTTTCACAGTTGGAGGTGGGGTTGCGGATTCGCGGGTCATGTCAGGAAGCTGTATGCTAGAAGCAATGTTTCTGGCGCGATCGCTCGAACGTTGATATTCTGCCCCACCTGGTGTGACGCTCGCAGCCATTGATAGGAAGTTTGCTGGAATTGCTTGACGAACTCCTCGCTGTACTGCTTGTCCTGTAATTACAACTTGATAGAAGGAACGACCTGCAAAATATTGTTCCATCAGACGACCGCGCCAGTAATCGGCGTAGCGGGGGTTCACCAAGTTAAAGGGCCGGTCTTTAAAGCGGCGACGCTGGAAGGGTACAATGTCATCACCAAAGTTCTGACGGTACTCTTCAGAGTCTACCAGGGCGTCAATAAAGCCATGTAACCCTTTGGTCGCAATCACAATCGACCAGGAAATTTGCTCGTCTTTACCATATGTAGCGCGTCCCAAAAACCGTTTAAAGCTAATGTCTACTAAACGGTAGTTCGAGTTGGTTTGTGCTACTTCGTCGCGGTAAACGTCAGATTTGCCCAATCCCCGGATAAAATCCCGGACGTTGATGGCTCGATTGCGTAATTGCGATTCTAGGTAGGGTTGGCGATATTTTTCTAAAATCAGGTGTTCGCTAAATATTTGTCGATATGCTGCCCAAATGATGGCGTCAATATCCGCATCTGAGGTAGCATCGGCTAAGCGATAAATTGTCGGTGTGTCTTCGCTAGGTACTTCGTAGCCTTCGACACGCTGATTTTGTGTGGTGGGAGTTGATTGAAGTAATGGTATCGCCATCTTTAACTTCTTACCTTTTTTAGGATTTCGCAGAGACAGGTTAGTGGTTGATGTTTGTTGTGAGTTGTTTGTTGGTTGTTGATTGTTCCAAACACCAACCAACTACCAACCAACTACCAACTACTAACTACTAACCAATACTTGTTTTTGAGCTAGGCGCACGCGAGCACGGATAGTGTTTTCAGCATCGGTGGCTAGTATTTCTGTAAATTTTGCTTGGATTGGCTGTTGCAGTTCTGGTATTCTCGCCAAGGCTTGCAAACCGACGACAGCAGCATAACGAATTGACCAGTCTGCATCTTGGGAAATAAACATTAAGGTTTCCAATGCTTTTTCTTGCGCTTTTTGGCGTTCTATGATGTCCAGTTTGGAAAAGTGCAAGTTTCCCAATCCTTTGGCTGCAGCGCGACGAACGCTGGGGGCGAAGTCAGTAGCAGCTGATGCTAGCAGTACATCTAGGGCACGAGGATCGGCGATCGCGGCTAAGGTACGAATCGAGTAGGCCCGCGCACCATAGTTATAATCGTCAATTTGTGCTAGTAGCTGGGGTACTGCTACTTCTCCTAACTGTATCAATCCGGCGACTGCTGCTGCGGCTGCGGCTGGATTGTTATAACCAAACACAGCAATTAAAGTTGCAATTGCTGCCTCATCTTTTGCAGCTGCCAATTTTTGTACTGCTGCTAGCAATTGCGTTGGTGAATCCGCCTCTGCAACGGCACGAATTAATTGTTGGGTGTTGGTCATTGGTCAAGAGTTAGTAGTCAGTAGTTAGTAGTTAGTTGGCAACTATTAACCACTAACCACTAGCCAATTACTACAACAGTGAATCCATTAAGTTCATTACCCGAAGGGCGTCCTCACTCAAGGAGGAAACATCTAACTCCTGCCGAAGTTGATGTTCTAGCAGGCCTTTGAGGGCAATCAGTTTCAAACTATTTTCAACCTTGGCATTGGCGATCGCATCTGCTGCTGGTAAATACCCTATAGCACCTAAGTCTCCCAAGGCAACGCGGCGCAATTTTAAGTCGCTGCTGTCCAACACTTTCACTAAACGCTCTCCATAGGAGGCTGTCTCTTATACACATCT
>JANZYY010000027.1 GCA_026419705.1 Fischerella sp. | reverse complement strand
GCGTAGATACAACCGGTGTCATCAATTATTTGCCGCCAAATACAAATACTCAAAATTCAAATTTATACAATCCTACATATTACAAAATTGTTGACAATACCAGCCCACTAAATTTAGCAGCAGATCGAAATAAAATTGAAGTTAGACATATTCCTGGCACCGTATATACAGATATTTTGATTACTTGTTTACTGGATTATGGCGAACCGCAAGACCAATCGGCGTTTGATAACAGTCAAAACTTAAATGGTGAATTTGTTTTTGACGAATTGGGGCTAAAAGGGTGGAGCGCTGAAGGCCCTGGCCAAGGTAAATTACTAACGCATGTTGTATTCCACCCTGTGCAGAAAAGTTTAAACCGTTTAATTCAAATTGATTATACGGTTAGGATACAAACTCTAACTAATTTAACTGAACTTGGATAATAAATGAGTTACGTAGTTAATAAAACCAACGGTCAAACGCTAACAATTATAGCAGATGGTACACTAGATACATCTATTGGGTTATTTTTAGTTGGTAGAAACTACAGAGGCTATGGCGAATTTACAGCCGAAAATTTTGTGCGATTAGCCGAAAATTTTGCAAATAGTACAGCACCAAACGCCCCGTTAGAAGGACAACTTTGGTGGAATACGCAAACTAAAATTTTAAATGTTTACCAAGGAACACAATTCAAATCTATTTTGTCGGGCACAATTGGCGCTGTACAACCCCCTCAAACTAATTCTGTTATCGGTGATTTTTGGTGGAACACTAACACTAATCAATTGTTTATTAATAGCGGTACAACTTGGATTTTAGTAGGACCACCAAGCACTTCGGAAATTCCGGGTACAAGTATAGAAATTGTTAATCTAAAGGACACTAGCAATTTAGATCACCCAGCAATTTTATTTAGATCAAATTTTGTTGTTGTTGCCATTATTAGCAGCGACCCCGAATATACTTTATTACAACCAATAAACACATTGTTTCAAGTCAAACCCGGGATCAATTTAACAGCAAGTAATAAATTGCTAGGTACTGCAAGTAATAGTGAACAGTTGGGAGGTTTTGCTGCTAATTTATATATTCGAACCAATGCAAATAGTCAAGTTTCTGCTAATATTGCTATTGCAGAACCTAATAGAATATCTTTTGGTCTTGGGGATAATTTACAAATTTATTCTCGAAACAACAGTGCAACAATAGAAAGTTTAGCTACAGATATTAATTTTAGGGTTGTTGGCAATAATGTAATGACTATTTCTAGTGTAGATTCGAGAGTCAGTGTAGCGCAACAGCCATTAACAGGGCTGCATGTTGCAAATAAGTCTTATGTCGATCAAACTGCATTAGCAACATTAACTTCAAGTAACTCATATACAAATACCTTATTTGCCGCACTTAAAGGAAATCCGCCATTAACTTTAGGAACATTAGAAAATTTAGCACTGGCAATAAACAACGATCCATCATATGCATCGACTGTTAATTTGGCTTTATCACAAAAAGCTAATTTAGCTAGTCCTGTTTTTACCGGAAATCCTCGAGCGCCAACACCTAATATAACAGACAATTCTACATCTATTGCTACGACTGCTTTTGTTCGTTCAAATATAGATGAAGTAAATTTAGTTTTGGCACAAAAAGCCAATTTAGTAAGTCCTGCGTTTACTGGATTTCCTGTAGCACCGACTCCTGTGCCCAATGATAATAGCACAAGATTGGCAACAACCGAATATGTAACAACAGCGATTAATAATATTATTCCGCAAGTGGTTATTCCGGGTGGTGTAATTGTTATGTGGGCAGGACTAGCCACTAATGTACCAGCTGGTTGGGCATTGTGTGATGGCACAAATGGAACTCCGGATTTAAGAAATAAATTTATTATAGGTGCAGGAGTTGATTTTGGCGGGGAATCAAACACTACTGTTACTGGGTCTCCTACAAAAACTGGTGGTTCTAAAGATGCTGTGGCTGTTTCCCACACACACACAGCAACCACTACAGTAGCACTTGACGGCGCACACGCACATAACATTAATACAGTAACTGCACCGTTACACGTAACTACAAGTTTTGGTAATACTACATACGATATTCCGCCTAATTCGGGCAGTGGTACACCAAAAGTAATTTCAACAGCAACTGCTGGATCGCACACGCATACGGCCACCACTACCGTGTCGCCAGCAGGTGTGTCGGGGGTAAATGCTAACTTGCCACCATATTATGCGTTGGCTTATATAATGAAATTATAAACTACTAATATTACAAAACGATAAATACAGTATTGCGGAGTTTAGATAATGGCTTACAATTTAACGCTAACAAATGGACAAAGTCTGGTAACTGTGCCAGATGGAACTACAGATTCAATATCTACTAGCATTACGTTAGTAGGCAAAAACTTTGCGGGTTATGGAATTTTCTTAAATGAAAACTTTTTAAAGTTGCTAGAAAATTTTAGTAATGCAACAGCACCGGTAAATCCGCTTAAAGGACAGCTCTGGTGGAATTCCGCCGCAAATTTACTACAAGTTAATGCTGGAACCCCAAATAGTCCAATTTGGAAAACAGTAAGCAGCAGTACTAGCAGTCCAACAGCACCAAGCGCCCCAACAACCGGGGATCTTTGGTGGGATAGTGCAAATGGTCAACTTAAAGTTTGGAGTGGTAGTATTTGGACCCTAATTGGACCAAACTTTACATCACAGACTGGTACAAGTGGTCCTGTAGCTGAAATAGTTACCGGCACTGATAGCATCCAGTATGTTATTGTTAGCTATTATGTAAACAATGTTAGAACGGCAATAATGAGCCGTAGCGCAACATTTACTCCGTCAACACCAATTCCGGGATTTACAACTATAAAACCAGGTTGGAATTTGGCTAATTTGCCAACTAATTTAAGATATTGGGGTATTGCCGAAGCAGCGGAAAGTTTATTGATTGGTGGAAATCCGGTTAGCACAGAACAATTTTTAAGAAAAGATCAACCAGAAACAACTGGTAATACAATTACAATTACAAATTCGGCAGGTTTAACTGTAGGCATTAACCCAAGTACCATTAAAATGGAAATTGCTGGTGGTGCTGCAAGAGTTACTAGTGGGCCCGGACAGTCTTTACAACTTGTAGCAGGAACAAACATTGCTGCTAATATAAGCCCGACTACTGGATTGATGACCGTTATCGGTGATCCAACTGCTGCACTTGGTGTTGCTACCAAGCAATACGTTGATACCAGCATAAGTACAGTTGGTGGCAGTTATTTACGTAAAGACATTAATGACAGCACACCTAATACGTTAACAATAACAAATGCAGCAGGTTTGACCGTCGGCACAAACCCAAATACCGTAAGTTTACAAATTGCCGGGGGCGCTGCTAGGGTTACTAGTAGTGCTGGACAAAATTTACAATTGGTTGTAGGTTCTACTGTTGCAGCTAATGTTAACGCTAATACGGGTAGAATTACAGTAATTGCAGATCCGACAGATAATTTGGGCATTGCAACCAAACAGTATGTTGATAATGCAGTTGGATCATCAGGCATTTATTTGCGCAAAGATATTAATGATACCACAAACAATACCATTACAATTGCCAACAATAATGGTTTGACTGTTGGAGTAGGTTCAAGTACAGTTAAACTTGAAGTAGTGGGCGGTGTAAGTAGAGTAACTAGCGCTGCCGGACAAAATTTAAGTTTGGTAGTTGGTAGTAATGTTGGAGCTACAATAAATTCGGCAACTGGATTGATGACTGTTATTGGAGATCCGACTGCACCTTTAGGTGTTGCAACTAAACAGTATGTTGATACTGCGGTAGGGTCAATATCGGTATCTGGCTTATTAGCTCGCAACGGTTCGAATACAATAACTGGAAATATTTTACCGGATGCTAATAACACCCGAAACTTAGGTGCTGCTGGTACAAGATTTGCTACAATATTTGCTACTACTTTTAACGGTACTGCTACTACGGCACAGTACGCTGACTTAGCTGAAAGATTTGAGTCAGACGCTTATTACGAACCCGGAACTGTGGTAGAATTGGGCGGTGAGAAAGAAATTACTGCTGCGAAACAAGAATTAACAGAGTCTGTGTTCGGCGTGATAAGTACAAGAGCAGCATACTTGATGAATGCAGGTGCTGGTGAAGATCGAACACATCCTCCTGTGGCTATGAATGGAAGAGTACCAGTTAGAGTTATAGGGCGTGTCCGCAAAGGTGACCGTTTGGTTAGCGCTGGCAATGGATTGGCAAGAGCTGCTACAAGACAAGAAATCACTCCGTTTAATGTTATTGGACGCAGTTTAGAAGATAAGAATACAGATGGAGAAGGCACAGTTGAAGCTATTGTATTGTTAAATACATAATAAAAAAATATTGAGGAACAAAAATGACATACACATCGGGTGGATTAATTGAAAGAAATGATTATAATTTATTAACATGGGGCACTAATGCAGGCGGTTCATATGTTACAACTCCAGCAAATCTTGCAGTATGTTTGGGTGTCGGTAGTGGTCGTTGGGGGGTTGGACAAAGTGTCTCGGGTATATCACCTGTAAGTATAGGGCAAAATGTCACAGCAGCCCAATGGGCTACATTAGTTAATGAAATGAACAAGATGACTCTTCATCAATCTAATACATCTTTTACACCAAACCCGTCAATAGTTTCCGGTAATATTGTGACATTTTATTCCCAAATTAGCACAAATATTACCAATGTACATACTAATATGGGGTCTTCTTTCACCCTTAATTCCTCAACATCATCAACTGCGTCCACTACTTCAAATTGGGGAACATCGGGAAATAGACGAGTAACCTTTACGCATACACTGACATTTAGTAACGGTGATGCTGTTAGATATTTTTTTAATGCAGGCGGACAAATTCGATTTACTTTTTCTCGAACTGGCGGTGCAACAAATACTAGAAATACACGTTGGTCTGAATTGTGTGGCGAATGTGGCACTGTTGCAATTGGATATAGAAATACTAATAGATTGGGTGGCAGCGGCTCTACACCTACTGTCCAATTAAATGCTAATGACGGTGGTTATTGGAACCAAACTTACAATACTAGTAAATTACATTTTAGACAATTTGAAGATACTGCTCCGTACACGGCTAATTATATCGAAATAAATATGACAACTAGTGGTACACAAGGGTCAAACGGCGATTTAGGCCCAGTATTAACATTTACTACTCATTTTGTAAATGTATATGCCGGGGGCGGTAATACTGCCGTGGACGGAACTACAAGTTGTGTTGCGCAAATTTTTGCTCCTTGGACGACATACATAACAAATACTTGGGGAACTCCAACTTGGGGAACTCCGACTGCTTCGGTTAATTAATTTTGTATGTTAATAACCAAAACTCTTTAGTTTTGCGTTATTATCTGTTATATTAATTCAATGAATATCAATTCTATTCAAGAATATAGTCGTCGATCGTTTGAGTTTCAAACTAGTAAACGATTAATTTATGAAAAGTTAGGTCAAAATTTGACCATTGCTTATTCATATAAAAATGATTCTGGCCTGTTTAAGGCTGATCCGGAATTAATCGCGTTTTTATCATCTTTCGATGATATAGAAATGATACTGGAAGATTTATATAATAATCCTGTATTAGTAAATAGATCTGAATTATTAGATATTGCAAAAAAAACATATAAATTGGCGACGAATACCTGGTATACAGAATTTAATAATTTAAAACAAGTAAAAAATTTAAATGACCTCTAAAGGCATTCTTATATACGCTCACAATACTTCGAGGTATAATTATGTTAATTTTGCAAATATTGCTGCAAAATTAGCTAGTAATAATTTAAATTTGCCTGTATCTATAATTACTAATTCTCCTAACAGTGTAAATTTCAATTATGATCAAATTATATATCAAGAGGTTTCTAATAAACAAGAAAGATACTTTTATCCTAATCAAAAAAACGAATGGTTTAATACTTCTAGATATACAGCATTTGATTTAACTCCTTATGACCAAACTTTATTAATTGATGCAGATTATTTTATTTTTTCAAATAATTTATCTAAGGTTTTTGATTCTAATTTAGAATTTGCTTGTTATGATACTGTACATGATCTAGTCGAAAATCAATTTAATAATTTCAAAAAATTAGGTTTTAGTGATGCTACAATGTGTTGGGCAACAGTTATATTTTTTAGAAAAACCCAATTTTCAAAATTAATTTTTAACTTTATTAATTACGTACACCAACATTGGGATTATTATTCTAATTTATATAATTTTGATCCAGGCATTTTTAGAAATGATTTTGCATTGACTATTGCGTTACATGTATTAACAGAAAGTAGCGTATTATCAAATGAAAACAAATTGCCCGGCGCATTAATTAATGTTTACCAACCATTGAAAATTTTAAAGGTAAAAGATAACAAAGAGATTATTTTAGGTTGTAATGAAATGCAAAATTCTAGATACTTTAAAATATCTAATCTAGACATCCATTTAATGGATAAGGATGATTTAGCATCTAATATTAACGGTTTTAATATATGACCACTAAAGGTTTTATTACTTTTGCTCAAAATAATTCGACTACAGATTATTTACAATTAGCTTATGTTCAAGCCTTAAGTATCAAATTAACACAAAATAATAATTCATATGCCGTTATTGTTGATAAAAATACTAAAACGCAAATTCAAGATAAACATTTAAAAGTTTTTGATTATATTATTGATCTTGATTTTGACAATAGTGCCGAAGATGAATGGAAATTAGGAAATGAATATCAGATTTACGAATTATCTCCTTATAACGAGACAATTAAAGTAGAATCTGATATATTATTTGGGTATAGTATTGATAGATGGTGGGATTATCTACAAAGAAGAGATCTTCATTTTCCAACATTTGTCAGAGACTATAAAAATAATCTAATAGAATCGTCAGCATATAGAGACGTCCACCAGGTTAATAATTTACCTAATATCTATAGTGGTCTGTTTTATTTTAAAAAGAATGACATAACAGAAAAATTTTTTTATTTTGTTAAATTAGTTTACGATAACTGGCCTTTTTATCGAGATTATTTATTAAAAAATCATTGCGAAACACAATTAACAACAGACGTTGCATTTGCAATTGCTGCATTGCTATTTGGTGAAGAAAATTGTACATACCCCGCATTCGATCATATTTGCTTTGTTCATTTAAAAGGTGCCATTCAAGGGTGGGGTTTAAGTGTAGATTGGCGTGATCGTGTCTATTTTGAAAATAAAGACCTTAAATTAAAATTTGGTTTTAATACTCAAATTTATCCAGTTCATTATTATCAAAAAAAATTTATTACCGATGATATTATAAAATATTATGAAGATAGATATAGAAGAACTTTTGACGTTGATCTCTAATCCAAAAAAGGTTGAATATAGAGTATATTACAATTCAAAATTTGATGTAAATAAATTAGAAGCAGTCATTGAAGGTACAGAAAGTACTGAAAAAAATTATATTGTTGTTGACGAAAGTGTTTATAAAGGTATCGAATCTTGTGAATTATATAAAATAGTTAATGGGCATGTGGTTAAAAAAATTTCGCCTACTTTCTATACTTTACTAGAAAAATCCGATCCAAAAAAAGCAAAATTCACTACAGTTAAAGACAATATGTTAATTGCAGTAGATGAAAAATATACAGGAGAAAAGGATTTTTGGGATTTAAAAAATGGTAATTAATGTTGTTAATATATCTGATTTAGATTGCATCTATCTCTCGTATGACGAACCCCAAAAAGAAAATTTTTGGCTCGAAATAAAAAATAAAATTCCGTGGGCCAAACGGGTTGATGGTGTAAAAGGAAGCGATACTGCACATAAGGCCGCTGCTAAATTGAGTGAAACAGACCGCTTTATATTAATTGACGGCGATAATATTCCCGATTTTGAGTTTTTTAATTTACAATTAAAACTTGATGAAATAAATAACGATTTTGTTTTTAGGTGGAAGGCTAGAAATATAATAAACGGACTTATTTATGGAAATGGCGGTATTAGTTGTTGGACAAAAGAATTTGTCTTAAATATGCGAACTCACGAAAATAGTGACGGGAAAGATGAAAATGACATAGAATATTGTTTTCATCCTAAATACCTCGCAATGCATAATTGTTATAGCACTACATACATAAATTATACTCCGTTTCAAGCTTGGCGTGCAGGATTTAGAGAAGGCGTTAAATTATGTTTAAATAAAGGAAAAAAGATTCCTTTATTAAATTTTGAAGACGAAATAAATTTAACTAATTTAGAATATTTATCAATTTGGCATAGTGTTGGGCTTGATATCATTAATGGCGAGTGGGCGATTCTTGGTGCTCGGCAAGGTACTTACATGACTTTATTAACAGATTGGAATTATAAAGAAGTACAATCATTTGATTTACTAATGAAAATATGGGAAACTCATACTAAAAATAAAGATAATACTACAGAGAGGATTCGTCTAGGTGAAATTTTAAAAAACCGTCTTGGATTAAAAATCGCCGATTTAGATTCAGAACAAAGTAAATTTTTTAAGTATTTTTATAGTAAACAACATAAAAATTTAGATATAATGGCTGCATATACCGAAAAGAATCAAAATGAAAAACAAACATCCAATTATTTCAATTCAAAATAAAATTAACAATGTTAGTCCAACTTTTTGTATCGCAAAGTGGAAACAAGTAACTTTACATCTACACAACGGACATAATCATAGTTGTCATCATCCGAGAATACATAAAATTCCTTTGGAAGAGATTACTAACAATGTTAGTTCCTTACATAATACCTCGTATAAAAAACAACAAAGAAAAATGATGTTAGAGGGCATAAGACCTGAAGAATGCCATTATTGTTGGAGCATTGAAGATTTACCAAATTATAATAATAATGATTTTTTCTCTGATCGAATTACTAAATCGTCGAATCTGTGGGCTTTTCCTTATTTAAATGAAATTGTAAATTCTCCATGGGATGCCAATATTAATCCAAGTTATGTGGAAGTCAGTTTTTCGAATTTGTGTAATTTTAAATGTTCATACTGCTCTCCTGTTTTCTCTAGTAAGTGGGTAGAAGAAGCTGAACGTTACGGACCGTATCCCACCTCTACATCGTTCAATGACATTGGTTATTACAAATCAGTAAATCAACTACCAATACATCATACCGAACATAATCCATATGTCGAAGCATTTTGGCAGTGGTGGCCGGATTTGGTTAAAGACCTTAAAGTATTTCGTATCACAGGCGGTGAACCTTTGTTAAATGAAAATACTTATAAAGTGATGGAATACCTTTATGATAATCCGCAACCTGAATTAGAATTTGCGGTTAATACTAATGGTTGTGTTCCGGATAAATTTTTTACAAGTTTTATTGATTTGTTAAAGAAATTGCTTGATGAAAATAAAATAAAATCGGCCAAAGTTTTTACTAGTGTCGATAGTTGGGGAAAGTATGCTGAATATGGAAGGCACGGATTAAATTTTACTGAATGGCGTAATAATATTGAAACTTTGTTATCAAAAATACCAAGACTTGGTGTTACTATAATGTGCACTATGAATATATTCTCAACAGTTGAATTTAAAAAATTATTAGAAATTGTTTTGTATATGAAAACAAATTATAAGAATAATCTTTTTGATATCGATACCCCAATTCTTAAATACCCGTCGCACCAATGTTTAAATATTTTAACTGAGGAACATCTAAATTGTTTTGATGATGCATTAGAGTTTATGAAACAACATAATGAATTTATAAATTTTGAAGTAACACGATTGCAGCGTGTAGTAGAATTTGTAAAAACATCTAATTTAGATGTCGAAGAAAAAAATTTATATAGGTCTGACTTTTATACGTTTGTAAATGAACACGACCGACGCAGGGGAACTAACTTTTTAGAAACATTCCCCGAACTAAAGAATTTTTATGATGTTTGTCGAGACAGTTTTGAAAGGCGTACAAATGAAAGACAAGCATAAACGAGCACATTTGAAAGCTGCGCTAGCGTATGCCGAGTGCAGCACTGCGGTTAGACTAAAGGTTGGTGCTGTTATAGTTAAAGATAACAGTGTAATTAGCATAGGATATAATGGTACTCCGCCAGGCTGGGACAATACTTGTGAACAAGAAGTAGAAAGTTATATTGATCCAAAAACACTAAAAGATCATAATCAAATAAAACCAGATGCTGTACTAGAAGATGGCACTTATATAGTCAAGCAACTTAAAACAAAACCCGAAGTGATACATGCTGAAGCAAATGCCATTGATAAACTAGCAAGAAAAGGTGGAGGCGGCGAAGGTGCAGTAATGTTTTGTACTCATGCACCCTGTTATCCATGTTCTTTAAGAATATTTGGCGCTGGCATAACAGAACTTTATTATAAAGACGATTATCGCAGTACAGATGGCATTGAGTTTTTACGTAAGGCCGGTGTAAAAGTGGAGAGAATTGATGTTTGATCAACCGTCAGTTGACATTGATATTATCGAATATGATCATAACGATTCTCTAGTAGTTATATTAAGAAATCATTCGTATAAAAATGATTACGTATATCTTAAACCAAAATTTGATAAATTAAAATCATTTACAATAAATTATTTAGACCCCGATTTTAAACCTATAATTATTTTAGATCATAATGCTAGTCATATTTTGGTGCCTTATAGTGCTTTAAGGTGCATTCATAGAAGTATACTGGATTATCCTTATATAAATTATTGTAATGAGAGTTTTTATCCTGACATTATTTTTCTAAGTAATGGCGAACCATTGGCTGATCGATTATTTAATATCTTAAAAAAAAGAGTTGGTAATTATCCAAATATTATACATAGGATTAGTAATATAAATGATAGAAGCAAAGCATTAAAAAAATGTGCAGAATTAAGCCAAACAAAATGGTTTTTATGTATTAATGCAAAATTAGAAGTCGTAGAAAATTTTAATTGGGCGTGGAAGCCGGATAATTTTTTTGAAGAAAAACATTATATTTTCCACGCAAAAAATCCATTGAATGGTCTAACTTATGGTCATATGGGATTAGTAGCTTTTAATAAACATTTGGTGTTAAAAACCGATAATCACGGTTTAGATTTTACAATGAGTCAACCGCATTGTGAAGTTCCTGTGTTAAGCGGTATAGCAAGGTATAACCAAAATCCACTTATGACCTGGAGGACTGCGTTTAGAGAAACAGTTAAATTAAAATATTTTTCAAAAAATATCAATGATAAAAACGCCGATGAAAGATTAAAAATATGGTGCACTGTGGCAGAGGGCGACTATGCTGAATGGAGCCTTAGAGGCGCCCTTGACGGTGTCGCGTTTTACAATGAAGTCAAAGGCGATATAAATGAACTTATGAATAGTTTTTATTGGTCCTGGCTGCAAGAGCGGTTTGAAAAATTATACGGCACTTAATTTTAATTTTTCTACTGCTGCATTTACTTTTTCAACAATATATTCAACTTCTACATCAGTTAGTTCTGGATATATAGGTAACAATATACCTTCTTTGCTAAATTTGGTTGTATTATATAAATCGACACCGCCGGAAAAAGTTAAAGTTTGATTGCTTTCAAGCGTGTGCAAAAGTTCATTACATAAATTATTAACTTCGATGCCATCACCCATTAGAATTTTTTTAAATTCCGGTCGAGATGCGTATACAAGCAGAGGATAAGAACTAAAACAACTTTGCACACCTTCAGTTAACGGTGGGCGTAGTATTTTGTTAGATATATTTTTGTTATAATATTCAGCAATTTTCTGTCTTCGTTCTCGCCAGGCATCAAAATAATTTAATTTGATAGTTAATTGTGCACAATCTACTTCACTTAATCTAGCTTCTACACCATATCTATCAGTATCTTCTCCGCCATTTTCTCTAAAAGATTTTAATGTTCTATATAAGTTATAATTATTAGTTAATACTGCTCCGCCTGTGCCGTAATTTGGCAAAATGCTGCTTTTATCAAAGCATAATATGCTAGCGATGCCAAATGAACCGCTGGGTTTATCATTATATTTGCTGCCAAAACTTTCCGAAGCATCTTCGATGATAATGAAAGGTTTTTCTTGAAACATAATATTAATGTGTTCGAGCAAATCAAAATCAACCATATTTCCAAATTTATTTGTTGCTACTACAAAGGTAACCGAATTAGGCACAATTTGCGTAGTATCTAAGCATCCGCTTTTATCAACATCTACATAACAAGGTTGATTGCCCGACATTAAAACTGAATTTAGAATATAACGGTCACCTAGGCTTGCAATAGCGATTTTATTTTTTTCCTGTCCATTATTTTTTAAAATAAAAAATGCCAGATGAGTTAACAGCAATGCCATCGAATTGCTATTAAAAGTTACACAAAATAACCGATGGCATCTTTCAGCCAGCATTGCTTCTAATTTTTTTGTATATTCACCGTCAATAACCTCGCCCGATTTATAAATTTCATCGGTAATATCTAATAATTCTTGTCGTAGTTCGCTATATTGTTTTTTAATATTAGAAAACGGAATATAGGTAAAATTTTTATTGTTTGTCATTTAATAAAACAAAATAGATATATTTGTGCTCGTCGGTGAAAATAGCATTGATTACTATGGTAGTAGAATAATCATCGGTGTTTTTTATTTTTTGTATTTCGATTTTTACAGATTCAGAGTTGCTTTGAATAAATTTACCAGCTGCGGTATTTTTAAGCCAGTGGTCAACACGAGCTGTGAAATCATTATATTTTTGAATGTCAAAATTTGATTCTTTTATGTTGACAGAAAATAAATTTATGGAAACCGGAGTTTTCATTGCGCCATTACTGCTTTGATCGGGGGATGGCATTGATAATTGATTAAATCAATATCATCCATTTTAAAATCATCTATATTACGAATTTCAGGATTTAACCATAATGTGGGCAAAGGGTACGGTTCTCTAGTAAGCTGTTCCTTAACTTGTTCGATGTGATTCTGATAGATATGACAATCACCTCCAGTCCAAATAAACTCTCCAACCTTCAATCCGCACACTTGCGCTATCATGTGTGTTAGTAAACTATAGCTAGCAATATTAAAAGGAACACCGAGGAACATGTCACAACTACGTTGATACATTTGACAACTAAGCTCACCGTCTTGTACAAAAAATTGACTAAACATATGACATGGTGGTAACACCATTTCGTCTAACTCTCCAGGGTTCCACGCAGTAAGAATATGTCGCCTTCCTGCCGGATCTTGTTTAATTCCTTTGATTAATTCGGCAAGTTGATCAACTTCTGTTCTGTCTACGGCAATTCTTTCTCCGCCAAAATACGTTTCGCCGAAATTTAAAACTTCTTTGTATTTGCGCCAGTGGCGCCAACCTACGCCATAAATACGACCCAAATCACCAACAAATTTTGGTTTATATTTTGCCCCACTAGTACTTTCAGCATTCGGGCTCCAAATAGTTTTTTTACTGGGATCTCTTGTGCCGTGTAATATTTCAGCTAATCGACGCTCATCCCCGCTACCTTCAATAAACCAAAGTAACTCACTTTTAACCGCGTTCCATGCTAATTTTTTAGTGGTGATTGCAGGAAAGCCTTGCCTTAGATCATAACGTGCTTGCATGCCAAAAACACGCAAAGTTCCGACGCCAGTTCTATCTAAACTTTCTTTTCCGTGAACTAGAATATATTCAAGTTGGTTGTGATATTGTTGCATCTTTAATAAGACTCTTAAAAGTCATGAATGTGCATTTACCTTGGTAGTCAGCGCTTAATGCACGAAAGCCAGATAAAAACGAATTCATGTCTATTCGTGTGTCTATTCTATAGATGCTGTTGACATAAGTCAAATATATATTGTCCAAAATATCTCTAGTTTCTAGTAATATTTCTTTACCACCTAGAATGAATATAGGTGTGTTGGGATTTTGCTGTTCTAATGATAATATAGATTTTTTGATATCACCGGAAATAGTTTTTACATTATAACCAATAATTGGGCGATTGGTTATAACGTAATTTTCTCTATTTGGTAAAGGTTTTGGCATTTTGGGATCGTCCCATGTCCTTCTGCCCATTACTACTATGCTGTTTAATGTAGTTTTTTTAAAAAAGGCTAGATCTTCAGGAATGTTCCAAGGTAAAGATCCTTTAAAACCCAGCCCTCCGGTTCTATCTACTGCAAATATAGCATTAATCATAAATTTTTAAGAGTCAAATCAGTAATAGGTTGAACTGTTTTGGCAACAGCCTCAACATCAATAAAAAAATCAACATCCTTTATTATAGAATCCAATTCTTTAAGTTTATTTTCTAAATAAGCTTCTATTTCTTCCGGATCTATACCTTCTAGTAATAAATCTTTTATATTAATATCGATCACTGTGCCGTCTATTAAATTAACGGACAGAGATTGCATAACGCTAATAGGAATTTCTTTTGTCTCTACGTCTTTAAGAATTTTTTGCCAACGTGCTTTTATTGAGACATTAAGCCGTTTGCTTTTTGGTTGTCGTTGTTTTCTTGGTTTTGGTTGTTTTGGCGGGCTCTGCATTTTTTACTAGTGTAGGATCTAAACTTTTGGCTTCTTCTAATAAACGCTGACTTTCTTTTAATAATTGTGCCGCACTGGCTTGCATGCGTTCGGCTTGCTGTATTCTTTGTAACGCAAGATCTCGATCGCTTAATGCACTATTATCAGCAGAATTCGTCAAAATTTGAGATTCTAGTTGTGCAGGAGTTGGATTTTCGATTACCTTTGCTTTTTGTGCAGCAGTATTATCTTTCTTTTTTCCTGTAATGCCTGCGTTTCTGTCCAAATCAGCTAGCCGTTTAACAGCTTCTTCGCCTTGTGCCATTTCGTTCAAAATTTTATTTAATTCGTCAAGTCGAACGCTGCTAGACGGAGTAGGTGTTACAAGAACATTAGAAGTTTGAACTTTCTTGATGTGTCCTTCTCGATGCAGCGTTTCCAGTATATTTCTTCCGTCGGCCATTAGATTTCTAAAAAGCACGTCGGCTAAATCTTTCGATGCTTGTCCTTCAGGGCTTTCTAGCACTTTCATAACAGAATCATGCAGTAGTCTTGGTAGTAAATCGCTGTACACCACAAGACACATATGATCTTCATTGGGTACTTGTCTGTATAAAATGACGACTTTTTTATCGCCGTATTTACCAACGTGCTTGATCATAAGTTTTCTCCTTAGTAGTTATTCTGCGTCCGACTTGGTTTCGGCAGCAGCGTCAGCGGGAGTGGCGTCGGCTTTCTTTAATGCCCCGCTAGCATCTAAAAACGCATATATACGTTCATATAGCCCCCCAACTGTGGACATTTCTTCGGCTTTAAATGCGCCTCTTTGTGCACAGGCTTGAATTAAATTCAGCGTAAGAGTTAAGTCGCCGATTGTAAGCTGAGGATTGGCTTTTTCGATTTTTTGTTCAGTGGCCATGTTTATCGATCTCCATTTCAGTGTAATAAACTATAGTTATTTACACCAATTGGAGGATCGATAAATTTTTTTTTATTTTTTAATTTGATCCTTTACCAATGCAAAAAAACTTGCTTCGCTAGAAATTTCAAAAGCAACAATTTTTTGCCAAATTTTACGGTAAGGTGGTTCCGAAGACTTAATAAGCGTTGAACCAATATAAAATCTACCGCTTAGATTTTCATAGATCCAGTTTTGGTAAATGTTTTTTTCTACTTGTTGGTTTGAATCGATTTCAAGCACAAAAAAGTGTGGTGGCAGATGCTTTACTTCTCTAAGATCGAAAACGTTTAAAGGATTAATTTCGCCGTTTTTTAGCATTAAAAGACCTTTCGATTATTGACTGCAAAGATCCGATATAAGTTAGCCCGATGTGTTTATCGACATGGAACAGGCTTACCAATTTGATTAACTTGCATCGTAGCACTAGATCTAAACTGTAAGTAAGTGACTCCATCAATGCAGGATTTCGAGTAACCTGTGAGTTGGGCGGCAGCAAGATCGACTTGGCCTTAGCCTGCCGCAAACACAGACAAAAGCGTAATCGGCACACTTCGCATATTTTCCTCCTTATCGGCTCTTGACACCTTCGTCGGCGTGCTCATATACTGCCCAAACACCAAACGGAGGTTGGGCGTTGGGGTTGCCCTTGATAACCCACACCGTATCGCAGTAATCAGGGTCGCCCCAGCTGCTATACGGATAGCCATCAGTAAACATGACGAACTTTTTAGGCTCAATGCCGTTGTCCTTCATATACTTCCAATTCACTTCGAAGTCAGTGCCGCCACCGCCTTGCGGCTCGTAGTCAATGATATCACGCATGTTCTCTGATGTGAACTCTTGCTGATTGTAGACCTGCGTATCAAAAGTCCAAACAGTAACTTTATAACTGTCGTAAGCTTCCATAATACCTTTGACTTCGCTAAGAAAGTCTTTGATATCCTCTTCGCCGATCGAACCCGAAGTGTCGATAGCAATGACCACATCGCACTGGGTGCCGGGAGTCATACCCGGCATCACCGCATCTTGGTGCCAGCCCTTGCGGCTTGGCTTCATCCAAGTGAAGTCGTTCTTGAACACACTTTCGAGCTGCTGTTGCAGCAGGCTACGCCAATCAAGTTTAGCTTCAGTGAGATTCTTGATCAGCCGCTTAACACCAGCAGGCACATTGCCGGCACCCGCAGCCTGCGCGGCTTGTAGTACTGCCTGTTTGATCTCGTCACGGATAGCATCGAGCTCGCCCGGGTTAATTTTGGGCTTCTTGCCGTCATCGTCACCGTCATCGTCGCCGTCACCGCTGCCCGGTTGGCTCTTGAGGTGTTCGTCTAGAAGCTTGTCAATGAGACTTTGGATGTTGATCTTTTGTGCGTTCTGCATGAGGTCGTCGTAAACTTCCTCAGCACTCCAACCCTTGTACTTGGGATCGAACAGAATGTCGACCTTAGTAATTCGTTCGCCAACACGAGCATCCAGCAAGTCTGCATTCACGCAGTAATCTGCGGCGATGTTGAATAGTTGAGGGTCGCGGCTGCCTGCACGGCCATCCATACCAATGTGGTCATAGACGCAGTGCAGGACTTCGTGTCCGAAACCAAACTCGACTTCTCTAAGGCTAAGTAGGTTGACGAAGTGGCTATTGTAGTAGAAACGGCGTCCGTCCA
Source organism: Fischerella sp. (assembly GCA_026419705.1). Taxonomy (GTDB): domain Bacteria; phylum Cyanobacteriota; class Cyanobacteriia; order Cyanobacteriales; family Nostocaceae; genus PCC9605. Next base: position 1,741 of record JANZYY010000027.1, on the reverse strand, counting down.
CTGCTAGCGTGGGCAGCCAGTCGTCGGCGTTGACCAGTTCTAGTCGCGTAGCAAGGTTACCAAAAAACGGAGCACGCAGCAGCAGTCCGATGCGTGCAGTAATCAGTTTTTCGCGTGCTTGGGCATCCGCCGCCTTATCAAAAGGCGCATCAGGTTTGAACCAGGCTGCACTCTTGGGCTTGTTTTTGGAGTCAGCTGAAGTACCAGTTGCAGAAGCCATGTGCATGTTGTGGTCCTTTCTCATCATTTTTGCATTGTATGCTCAAAATACTTATTTGTCAACAGCAAAAGTGTAACAATTGTAACAGCAATTTTGTGCGAAATCACACTATTCGAACATGTGACTTAGCGCTAGCCGAAATGCAGAACCTGCGCTGCCGTTGACATAGAGCCTGCGCTGATCGAGGTACCAAGCCCAATAAGCATTTACTGGGTATTGGGCCCTTTCGAGCTTATGGTACAGTGCAAAGTCGCAGCTTGGTCCATAGTTGGCCCATAACCATTCAAATCCTTCTTGATACAGGGTATCAAGACTCCGCACCGGCTGCCCAGGCTCTCCTTCTAAGGTGAAGATTCCGCTGAAAATTACAGCATGGCTAAAGGTTGGAAATCCGCTGAACTTACCGTTGAGCTTGATAATTACGGCTTTTGGATAGCTGTAGTCTCGAATATTCATGCCCATGATGCCGTATTAGATGATTTTGATATCACCGTCAACTTCGATTGAAGTGTGATCAAAACTCCAGTTTTCTTGTTTAGCCAGTTTGTCGAATTCTTCAAACACGAAACGCAGCATTGAGTTACGAATTTGAGTCCGAAATTTTTCTTCTGCTACATGATCAAACATTCGACTATGAATGTGTACATCAAGATGAATCATCTAAGGCTCCAATAAAGTAAGGAGGGCACTTGCGCACCCTCCTTAGTTACTTATCAATCACTTACCGCTAGCAGCCACGATGTACTTACCGAACCGCTGGTGGAACTCGTCAAAGCTCTTGAGCTTGTTGGGCATGAAGGGTAGTTGATAGGTGCTCAGCGCAACACGAGCACCCATAACCACAAGCTCAGTGGTAAAGTTCGCCATCATGAACTTGAAGAAGTTGTCAGCCATTTCGTGCCACTCGTTGTTCTTGCTCTTACCCAACTTGGCATAAGCGTCCTTGAGCTCGTAGCACATGGAGATGGTCAGCGAGTACATGGCACTGATTTCCTTGGTTTTGAGCTCACTGACGTGACCTTTAAGGATATCGATCGGGTTCGGCATTTGGCTAGCAAACTTGCGGTGCGCCATGAACTTGATAGCCAAGCCTTCACCAACCGAACCAGCGACCAGGTCAGTCAGTGTGCGATCGTCGATACTGTCGTCATCCAGCAGCTGACTAACGAAAGTCCACGAACGCGGCGTAGCAAAAGCGCGACTGGCGCTGCGACTGTCGAAGTCAAAGAGGTCTTGCTTGGCAAAGCTGATGTAACCAACAACGTCCTTGTGGATCTTGTTGTTCACAGCCCACGCCTGCCAGCTGTCGAAGTCTACTGCCATCTCAAGGTGAACGAAACGGTTCGCCAGCGGAGCAGGCATACGATACGTCACACCCTTGTCGCTTTCACGGTTACCAGCGGCCACAATCACCACATTGTCGGGAAGGGTGTACTTACCAACCTTGCGATTGAGGATTAGCTGATAGCCCGAAGCTTGCACAGCCGGGGCAGCAGCGTTCATTTCATCGAGGAACAGGAC
>JANZYY010000281.1 GCA_026419705.1 Fischerella sp. | reverse complement strand
AGATTCCTGCTCAGAATTTGCCAACTTTAGAATTGGGGAATTCCCAGCAAGTGCGACCAGGACAATGGGCGATCGCTATTGGCAATCCCTTGGGTTTGCAAGAAACTGTAACAGTAGGGGTTGTGAGTGCGGTAGACCGCTCTGTCAGTGATTTTGGAATCTCCAACCGAGGCGTTGGTTTTATTCAGACTGACGCAGCTATTAATCCTGGTAACTCCGGCGGACCTCTTTTAAATGCTCGCGGTCAAGTCATTGGCGTCAATACTGCTATCATCCAAGGTGCTCAAGGGATCGGCTTTGCCATTCCGATCGACAGAGCACAAAGAATTGCCCAACAATTGATTGCTGAAGGCAAAGTTGAATATCCTTACATAGGTATTGAAATGGCGAGCCTCACACCAGAGGTTAGGCAAAGAATTAACAATCTTCCCAATCGTGATATTCGCGTAGAAGCAGATAGAGGAGTTGTGATTATCCGCGTCGTTCCTGGTTCTCCAGCAGCTAGAGCCGGATTGCAACCGGGAGATGTCATCCAACAAATCAATAACCAACCCGTTGCTACAGCAGAAGAAATTCAGCAAATAGTTGATCAAAGCGGTATTGGTAGCAACTTGCAAATACAACTTTTACGCAATGGACAGACCGAGCAAGTCACTGTCCAACCTGCACCTCGTCCAGCCCAAAATCAGTAAACTTTTTCTTTTAGAAAATTCAATTTTTGGGGTCTTGATGACTCATAGCAATTCCAAATCATCTGGGGGCGTCCACATAGCGAAACCTCCTGTTGGAGTGCACTGACCCACCGCTGCATGATTTTCTTGTATTTCTCTGTTAAAACCTCTTCTACCTACGGAAGCCGCTACTCTACGAGAAGCCGCTACGCGTCTACGCGTCTAATATGGTTGATTATTTCATCCCTAAATTCCGCAACGCCTTAAATGGCTTAAAATTTGCAGACATAACAATTACCCAAGGTACTGGCACAGATGCAAATAACACGCTCATCACCGTAACAAATACTGGTGATTTGTTAGCTTCTTTAATGGGAGTGCAAGCTAACACAATCACAAGTTCTATCTTCAGCGTGATTTAATCTACTTCTAAAACAGTAGAGACGGGAAATTTCGCATCTCTATGTACGCGATTAGATCGTGCACAAGTAGGCTTTAATTTCCGAACTCGCGCAGAAGAGTGTTAGAATCGATTAAAGATACCCCTCTTTTTCAGCAAATTTACGTAGACGAGGCAAACATTGGCGTTGATAAAAACTGCTGAGAGTAGAAACTGGCAGTTTATATTCTGCTGATAAATCTTTCCAACTTATTTCTGGCGGCAAGCGTTTCAAAATTAACACCTGACAATTTACATGTGGATGTCCTTGAATGTAAGTACGGCGCAGTTCTCCATCGGTGTCTTGTTCTACCCATAACCTGACATTTTCTAAAATCGGAGGTACATCAGGGGGAGCAACTAGGCTTTCCTCAGGATAAAAAGTCTCAATGCGATCGCCTGAAGCAGACTGACTGATGCTGGGAAGGGCTGTTTTGATACTTTCGTCTAATTTTTGGCGGTAAAAGTCTTGCAGTCTCCATCTCAGATAAGTATTCAACCAAGTAATGACGGAACCACGTGTGGAATCGTAGGTTTTACAAACATGAGAGCAGAAATACAACCAAGTTTGTTGCAGCGCATCTTGATAGTAAGGAGTACTTTCTCTCCAGAGTTTGCTTGTAGTTAAGCGAATCACTTGCGTCAGCCGCTTCTGACGCTGTGGACTTCCGGCTGGATGTCTACAGGCTTCATCAACTAAGCGGCGTAAGTTTTCCTCCAATTTATGCATAATAGTTTTAGCTAAGAGAGCAAGCTTTTTTCAGTATTGCGTATATGTGCTCTCTGTGAAACTACAGAATAAAATAGAAAGCTGAAAATATCCGGAGTGTCACCCAGATTTTTAATTAAAAATCTGGATGGGGTGAAATTTTAGTTCCAGCCTAACCAGGAAAGAATAACTTGCCACCAAGAAGTTTTTCGCTGACTCTCTATGTTCATTTTTTTGCGGATATCCTGAATATTCCAATTGGTTAGTCTAGCTAGAGTTTGCGCTTCTTGTTCAAAGCGTTTGCGTAAAGACTGCTTGTATTGTCTGCCTGCTTGACACTTTGCTTCGCCTGTGAAAGGATGTTGTAATATATAACGTCCCTGGAAATTTTCGCGATTGGAGGTTTCTTGGAATATCAAATCTTCAGGGAATTTATCGCGACTGTAACGGACGTGCAGGCGAGTGATAAAAACGTCGTTCGGGACAATAGAATTACGGAAAGGCGCAGACTGGTGAATATCTGGAGGGAAATCATTTAACCAAAATACTCCTGCTTGCTTGAGTTCTTCACGGCTGAGGGGATCGGCAGAACATGGATCGCAACTACCCATATCCCAAGCATATTCTAAAAATGCAACTTTGCGGTCTTCACGCATATATGACGTTTGGAACATGGATTTGTAGAATTCGCCAAATTCATTTTTGACGAACAGGGGAATGTTTGCGTTGGAAGGAATTTTCACCGTGCGGTAATTGGTGAGTTCTGCTTGTCCTTTGGGCGAGAGGATGTAGACAACCAGATCTTGCTCGGTTGCAGCATTAATCATACCCAAACGAATCGGCAACATGAATTTGGGCGATTGATAAGAAATCTGCAATGGACGCAGGTACTGATAGCCAGTTTCCTCAAATTTGTCCAGATTGACTTTGGCAACAAAAAATTTCATCTTTTGACGAATGTAGGGCTTAAGTAACTGTTTTGCCCCTTTGGGAATTTTGTAGCCGTTGCGAATCAACCAAGTTTCCAGTCCACCAGATTCTTTCGCGGTCAAAATCACGATATCGTATTCGCCAACATTGAAACGTGCTTCCACAGTCACACCTAAACTATCACCGCCCCTTTTTGCAGCTTCATCACTTCTTTGGGCTGCTGGTGCAGGTGCAGATTGCGGTAAAGCATTTTCGTACACCGGGGCGCAGGGATCGGGGTCGAAATATTCTACCAATCTTGGGGCACTAAAAGCATCCAATCGCTCCAAAATCTTGGGATTACCAACACGAACTTGCTCTTTTTGCAGGACGGTGGGTACAGGTACAACAATCGCAAAATCTTTCACATCCCCTTGGTAGTCATTCGCCATTGTCATAACCGTACGATCGCCACTATGCGCGATCGCCACTTGAGATGCCTTGTTATACAGTTTTGTATCAGCTTTAGCAACATAGAAACCGCAAAATGCCCAAGCTGTAGGTGCAAAGCAAAAAACAACTACAAAGATCAGCAGTAATGAAAATAGAAATTGTAAAGGTTTCATAATTCAAGTTGTTATTAGTTAGTGGTTAGTAGTTAATGGTTGGTGGTTGGTGGTTAGTAGTTAGTGGTTATTCTTCCACTCTCCCACTCCCCCACGCAAAACGTGGTGCTGGACAGAAAGTATCAAATAGCACAGTCAATGGAGCAAGGGCAAATAACGCCCAGAAAACGGCGGTGGGAACATAGAAATAATTCCGCAAAATAAAAGTCAAGATGGCGATGCACACAGCCCAAACCACACGTCCAATGCTCGCATTGGGAATTGAACGGGGATCTGTAACCATAAACAGGGCAAACAGCAGCAAAGAACCGCTCGTCAAGCGATGCCAGTAAACGTCCCAGGTCCAACCCAACCACAAATTGCGAATCGCTTCTAAGGTCGCGTATGCACCCAAAAAAGCGGCTGTTGTGTCCCAACGTCCAACTCGTTTGAGAATCAAACCACCAGTCCCAGCAAATAACAATCCATACCACCAGTCTTCGCCCCACTGTCCGGGAGAAACCCAAGCATCGGGGGTGAGTGCCAACGCAGAAATAATGCCAAAATTAGCAGGATTGAAAAAATGCTTATCGCCGACTTTGAAGACAAATTTGCTGGCGATCGCCACTACTGCAGCGAAAGCTATTGTTGTCCAACGATCGGCTCGTAACAGCAAGCAAAGTCCTAAAGCTGTAATTAAAGGGCTGCGGATGTTTATTATTTGTTGGTTGTTGTTTGTTTCAATCAACGACCAACCACTAACAAACAACCATTGAGTTGACAGACAACTGGCAATTATGACTGCAATCCATTCCGGTCTCAATGTCCAGTCTCTTGTACCAATTCCCAAAACTAGGAACAAAAAAAGAAAAAGAATTTGATAATCTCGTATATCTTTGAACAGCATTACCCGTTAACTCAGGGATTACCCTTAGATTGGTTCTAATCTAGACGGATCGAGGCTAGGATGGTGTCGCTGTTACAGAATTTGTTACAAACTTTTCTTTCCTTTGCTCTTTGTCATTCCGCCGCTTCGTTGCATTTTGAGTACGGGCCATCCGACCCAACCGACAAAAGTAATCCCCTAATTATGCCATGCCGAAAATTCAATTCTTGGTATCCTGGTGACTTTTTAAAACCGTATTATCCACAAAAGGGGAAGCACCAAGCCAACTCCCTGCAAATCATCGAGTGTTGGGAATGTTTGCTCGACAATTCGTTTGTCAACCGAAGTCCATAATCTTTAATTAGGTTGCAATTCAAGTTTAATTGGAATACCATCCTCTGAAAAGCTAATGGCAAGGCTAAGTATCGCCATCTAGAATCAAATAGTGATGATAACTACATGAATCAATCAGGGGCTGTACTATGGAAACCATCGCCCAACGCAAGCTTTTGTCAGCGCTATGTCATGGAGCAATATTTTTTAGCTCTCTGATTTTCTCTATCGGCATACCCATTGCGATTTTGTTGATTAGCGAAGATCCTGTAGTGAAGGAAAATGCCAAAGAATCGCTAAACTTTCACATCAACCTTTACATTTATGGGGTGATATTTGGATTGTTGGTGATTATTGGCATAGGTATTCCACTGCTGATTGTATTATGGATTGTCAGTGTGATTATGCCAATTTTTGCAATTGTCCGCGTGCTTAGTGAACCTAATGTACCTTATCGCTACCCCTTTATCTTTCGCTTTTTTTAGTAGTGTGTTATATTTTAATCATCTTATTTCCGTTTAATTACCCATCATCTGGTTGTACTCCACCCAATCCAAGACACTGCAGGAGTGGAGTACTTTTATTTTTTTTTTGACATCCCTTGCGATCGCGGTATACGGATTGAACCTGTTGGCTAGGCTTTACTGATACCAATTTTCTATAAACTTGCACTGAACGAGCATGCCTCTGTTCCTTTGCGTGGCGGAAGCCGAGTAAAGCACGTCTGCGTTTTTTTTGATATTCAGTGCATCCTCACAGGGAATTGGTAAGCGTATCTATGAAGATGCTCCGAATATAACCCAAGCAAGCGATCTGAGTTTTTATAGCTCTACTCTTCTGGGGCTTGAGGGATATCTATAGAGCGCATTGTTACAGAAGTCTGCAATTTCATCTATCCTCAGCAAGATTAACTAATTCACTAAACTATTGATAGATGTTTCTGCTTCCAGGTATTAATTAAAGTTTTAAAATGCTTCTCTCATTTGTATGAAAAAATAGGAAGATAATAATCAAATATCTAACATTCAAGTAGCGGCTGACTAGTCCATTACCAGCGATCGAAGTAAGTAGAAAGCGAATTTTGGATTCACCAACACCAGTATGTCTCTAGGAGTGCCTAGTGGATGCTCAAAACAGCATTACTCCCGCTCGTTGGCAGTAATGTCATTTTGGATTTTAGGTTGTAAAAGTCCCATTTTGTCAGAATTGCAAAAATCCATCTGGAGCAAAAATGTTTGCAATGGCTATAAATCTTGCTGTTGATTGCTGAAGACTCTCCTAACTATAGTTGATACTAATGAATTTAGATCGTCCCTGCAAAATTCTAATTATTAATCACGATTCCAGAGAGCGTGAAACATACCGAGACTATTTATTACAATCTCCAAACGATCGCTATACTCTCATGGAAGCAGAATCAGGAGAAGAGGGGTTGATATTATGCGGGCAACATCAACCGGATTTGATGATCCTTAATTTTCTGCTCCCCGATCTGGATGGGTTGGAATTTCTCACCCAGTTAAACGCTCAACTCGATCAAATTCCCCCTGTGATTCTAGTGACGGAACAAGAGCATGAAGCGGTTGCTCTCCAAGCGATCCAAGACGGTGTGCAAGACTATTTAATTAAAGGGCAAATAACTCGTGAACGGTTGCAATTCACGGTGGTGAGAGCGATCGCCAACACTCAGCAAATGCAGGAGTTGCGTCGGAGTGAAGCACGATTCCGCGCTACGGTTGAGAACCTGCTGGACTGCTTTGGCGTCTACACAGCCGTTCGAAACGAATCGGGTGAAATTATCGATTTCCGCGTCGAATATGTCAATGCTGCTGCTTGCGTAGCCAATCGGATGACAAAACAAGAGCAGATTGGCAGACGGTTGTGCGACCTGCTACCTGCTCATCAAGAGACTAGATTATTTGAGGAGTATTGCCAGGTCGTGGAAACGGGCATTCCTCTAGTGAAAGAATCCTTCCCCTACTCCGATATTTATAACGGTGAGCGACTAACTCGCTTCTTCGATATTCACATTAGCAAGTTGGAGGATGGATTTGTTGCGGCTTGGCGGGATGTTACAGATA
>JANZYY010000280.1 GCA_026419705.1 Fischerella sp. | reverse complement strand
GGCTAAATCATCCTCTTTGAATTAATTGTCAGTCAAAAATTCAAATATATATTATAGGTAGAGATGCATACACCTCAGATTTTTGTGTAGGTTAATCTTGTGTCTCTACATGATTTATGTGTCTTTGATTGAAATATATTTGGTAATCTTAGCTCAATTACTCCTCAAAATTATAAAAACCCCTGATTTTTGAACTATTGCGATCGCCTTCTGTAGTATAGTCGCTGCATAACTTTAAAAATCAACGTAAATATTCTTATGACTGTTATCGTCTTTGGCAGCATCAATATAGATTTAGTAGCAACTGCACCCCGGTTACCACTTCCTGGAGAAACGCTGCTAGGACATAATTTTTTTAAAGCACCAGGTGGTAAAGGTGCAAATCAAGCGGTAGCATTGGCAAATCTGGGAATTCCTACTCAAATAGTGGGACGTGTAGGCGCACGGGGTTTCAGTGCAGAACTTGTAAATAGTTTGCAAGCTGCTGGTGTGCAAACAGAAAATGTATTTGTGGATGAAACAGTTAGTTCTGGTGTTGCAATTATCACCGTCGATGATGCAGGCGAAAATCAAATCATTGTTATTCCTGGTGCAAATGGACGCGTCAATCAAGAAGATGTAACAAGAGTGTCGCGTTTGCTATCAGGAGCTACCGCACTACTGTTACAATTTGAAATTCCCATGTTTGCAGTAGTTGCAGCTGCACAAACAGCAACAGAAGCGGGAGTAACCGTAATTCTCGATCCCGCACCTACACAATCTGATGTACCAGATGAACTTTACCCCTTGGTTGATATTATTACTCCCAACGAAGTAGAAGCGGGTCAACTGGTCGGTTTTCCTGTCTCTGAACAAGAGTCGGCGAAAAAAGCAGCTACACAATTGTTAAAAAAGGGTGTGAAAAATGCGATCGTGAAGCTAGGTGCACAAGGTGTAGTTTGTGCTACCTCTGATGAAACTTTCTTTGTACCTGCGTTTCCAGTGCAGGCGGTAGATACAACCGCTGCTGGAGATGCATTTAATGGTGGTTTAGCCGCTGCACTCTCTCAGGGACTTTCCTTGCGTCAAGCAGTGGTATGGGGTGCAGCAGCAGGTGCATTAGCTGCGACTAAACCAGGCGCACAACCTTCGCTTCCAGATCGGTTGACGTTCGATGCATTTCTGAAAGAAAGGGGAGTTGTCAGTGGTTAGTTGTTTGTTGTTTGTTGTTTGTTGTTCCAACCAACTACCAACCACCAACCACCAACAAACCTATTCCCCATTCCCCAAATTACTTACCGATGTCCTCATTCCACAATTCAGGGTTTTCCTTAATAAACTCACTCATCATTTTTTCGCATTCTTTAAGGTCTAAATCAATTACTTCCACACCGTGGGATACCATAAATTCTTTAGCACCGGCAAAGGTTCTAGATTCTCCAGCGATGACTTTTTTAATACCAAATTGCACTACCGCCCCAGCACACAAATAGCATGGCATTAAGGTTGAATAAAGTGTTGTACCTCTGTAGCTGCCAATTCTACCAGCATTGCGAAGGCAATCAATTTCGGCGTGAGTGACAGGATCGCCGTCTTGGACGCGCTTGTTGTGTCCTCTACCGAGAATTTTGCCATCCTTGACAAGAACGGAACCAATGGGAATTCCACCTTCTTGTCTACTTTGTTGTGCTTCCTCTATGGCAGCTTGCATAAATATGTCCATTTGTTAAATCTCCTATGAGTAGCTGAGTAGAGGCATGATGTCGTTTTAACAGAACTTAACTTGTTCTGATTGGGAATACTTTTTTAATACGGTGTATCCCTAAAAAGACTCTACTTTATATTTGGGATACTACGTTATTGGCAAGATCTAAAAATTCACCTTGGAATATTTATACCAATTGCAAGCTTTATAACAGTAGGATTAAACAGATTTATAGGGTAGGTAGATGTCTCCACAATTTCCATACTTTTGTGAGGCTTTATATGATTAATCGTGTCATTTTCTCTTATTCACTAATATTTAGCACTATTTTCTTGAGTTTGACTCCAGCCTTTGCCCAACCCGTAACTGATGCAGTCCAATGTGCTACGAGAGAATGCTTGATACAAAAAAACTACGACAAGTTCAACCAGCAATAATTCCACCAAGAAAACCATCAACAAGTCCACCACCAGAAGCATGTCCGGAGCCGAAACCAAAAGATATTGGTTGCACGGTCGATAAACCTTGTATAAAATATGTTTGTGTAAATGGACAGTGGGAAGCGATCGATAAATAATTAGTGACAGGTTAAGGAAAAGCAAGATTTAACAATTGCTGCCATCAAGGGATGATTCCTACCTATAGGGTGGGATACCCACCCACTTTCATAATGCCGAGAACAGACCAGACACTAACACCACAAAACCATCAAAATCAATCCTGCTTTATCTGCAACGCCGTCTACAGCCGATCATTTCCATAATGCTCCTAACCTTAGATGTTGCACCACTTGCAATCAGCCACTAGGTAGGAGCCCACTACCCTTGTTACCATCATTCAAACTGACGGATGAGGTGAGAATCAAGCAGCTCCTGGCTCTTGTTGAGAAAGGTACAAGATGTCAATTACCCAAGTAAATTTAAGCCCAAAAACAAAGCTGCAACACTTCCTACAACAGAAATTTCCCCGTGGACAATTTTGTCTATAACTGATTTTTGGGGAATTAATACTACTTCTATTTCTTCTGTAAGATCAAACTTTTGCTCGCTGGTCTTTACCACATTTTCTGCTATGAATAAGTGAGTTTTATTAGTATCTTTGCTAGGTCGATCGTAGAGGGTTGCTATTTTTTTAACTTCTTGGGCAACATATCCAGTTTCTTCTTCCAATTCTCGAATTGCTGCGGCTTCAGCACTTTCTAGCGCAGGGTCGAAACTTCCTGCTGGAAGTTCGATAAAAAATTCTCCTACTGCATGTCTATACTGGCGCACGAAAATAACTTCTTTGTTGCTAGTTAGAGGTAAAACCAAAGCAACATCTGGCTTAATATGGACAAAAAAATCATCTACTATCTTACCATTAGGTAATTCGATTTTATCTTGTCTGACTTTGCACCAGTTATGATCTAAAACCATTTTTGAATGCAAAAGCTGCCATTTTTGTAAGTTAGTCATAGAAAAATTAATATCCAAATTCTGAATAAATGCTAATAAAAGCAAAGGGGTGTTAAAAAGTATAACAAAGTTTAGTATAGGCTAAAAGTTAAACTTATTTGCTCTGATCCCATCTCCCACCCATAATCATGCAAATTGAGGTAGAAATATTTACGGTTAACAAGCGATTTCCCTTGACGATTAGTCGCGGTACAACTGCGCAGACACGGAATATTTGGGTGAAAATTTTCCATAATGGCATCGAAGGCTGGGGAGAAGCATCGCCGTTTAGTGTCGGTAATTCTCCGCAGTCAACGGAAATAATCAAAGATACTTTGGAACAAATTACGCCTACTTTACAAGTATTTAATCCATTGCAGCGGCAGCAAATAGAGCAATTTTTAATCACAGCAAAAATTCCTTCCGCCGTTAGGGGGGCGTTAGATCTGGCACTGCACGACTGGTTGGGAAAGTGCGTCGGTTTACCACTGTGGCAAATATGGGGGCTGGATAGAAACTTGATAGTACCAACTTCGGTGACTATTGGCATTAATTCACCAGAAGGGGCAAGGGCAAGGGTGCGAGATTGGTTACAATTTCTGGATGTGCGTGTTTTCAAGGTGAAATTGGGTAACCCAGATGGTATCGATGCAGATCGGCAAATGTTAATGGCAGTGCGAGAAGAAGCACCAACCCAAGAATTGTACGTTGATGCTAATGGGGGTTGGAGTTTGGAGGACGCTATCCAAATGTGTAGTTGGCTGGCTGATTTGGGTGTAAAGTATGTAGAGCAGCCTTTGTCACCAGGTCAGGAGAAAAACTTGGCAAAATTAAAAGCGCGATCGCCCTTACCTCTTTTTGTTGATGAAAGTTGTTTTACTAGTACTGATATTCCTCAATTGGCAAATTTTGTTGATGGTATTAATATCAAGTTAATGAAATCGGGTGGATTAAGTGAGGCAATGCGGATGGTGCATACAGCCCGTGCTCATGGGTTGCAAGTCATGTTCGGTTGCTATTCAGACAGTGCGCTTCTCAACACAGCAGCGGCCCAATTAGCACCGTTAGCTGATTATTTAGACTTAGACAGTCACCTTAATTTAATTGACGATCCCTTTATGGGGGCATTTGTGCAAGAGGGAAGAGTTTTGCCAAACGATTTACCAGGTTTGGGGGTACAACGTAGTGCGTCTGCCACTTAATCAAAGGGTAGCTATTTTATTACATGAGGGAATCAAGGGAACTCGTGGTAAAACAGGGTTATCACTTTTGCGTTACAGTGAAGCTCCAATCGTGGTAGTAATCGATCGGGAGTGTCCAGGGGAATCTTTATCAGCATTGACAGGTATTCAGCGCAATGTGCCCATAGTTGCATCAACTGCAGCAGCGTTAGAGTACAAACCACAAGTATTAGTAATTGGCATTGCTCCCTTAGGTGGTGTTGTGCCGGATGATTATTGGCATGACATCAAGGATGCTCTTGCTGCAGGAATGTCGTTAGTTAATGGTTTACATGCGCCATTATCAACTCTGCCAGATTTAAAGGCACTTCTAAAACCAGGACAGTTGATTTGGGATGTACGCAAAGAACCACCGAACTTAGACGTTGCTACCGGTATTGCCCGCACCCTCCCTTGTCGGCGGGTTTTAACTGTGGGAACGGATATGGCAGTTGGCAAAATGTCAACTAGCATAGAGTTGCATTGGGCGTCACGATTGCGAGGCTGGCGTTCTAAGTTCTTAGCAACAGGGCAAACTGGCATCATGTTAGAGGGAGATGGTGTGCCATTAGACGCCGTACGCGTGGACTTTGCCGCTGGTGCGGTGGAACAAATGGTGATGCGCTATGGTAAAAACTACGACATTCTCCATATAGAAGGACAAGGTTCTTTACTACACCCAAGTTCCACAGCAACATTGGCCTTGATCCGCGGTTCCCAACCAACGCAAATGATACTGGTACATCGGGCGGGACAAACCGAAGTAGTTAATGGTGTGCCAATTCCACCCTTATCAGATGTAGTCAAGCTTTATGAAACTGTTGGTAGTGCTGCTGGCGCTTTTGGACATGTGCCTGTAGCTGCGATCGCACTGAACACTCATCATTTAAACGAAGCAGAAGCAAAAGAAGCAATCGCTCGAACCGAAGCAGAAACTGGCTTGCCTTGTACCGACCCGGTGCGCTTTGATGCAGGCAGATTGCTAGACGCAGTGATGCATAACTGAATCATCCACTACTTGTAGCTGCACTTAGAAGAACTTTATAGCCAAATATTATTAAAGTGTATAGGCTGAAACTTTTTGTGGAGTTGAGCTAACTAGTTTTGATTTATGCCTGCGGAATCAAGAACTGCTTGCACGCGAGCTCTAAATTCTCCTTTCGGATGACCTCCTTTGACTTCACCTAAAATCTGGAATTCACCTTCTGGTGAATCACAGACAATGTAGGTAGGCCATCCCATTTGTGATTTATCTGGATATTGTGTCAAAAGAATCCGACGATACTTGCGGTATGTTGCTGTATCCTGCATTTTCACATCAATAAACTGCAAACCTAGCTCCTCGACCACTTTTTGATCGTAAAATGACATTTTGTGGCAGATACCGCAGTCTTCACTAGAAAATTTAATTACAGCTAAAGGCATGTGGCTTTGCAACTTCCAGACTATTTATATGGAATTACTACACCGTAACCAAAACATTATTATAGCACATCAAATCCAAAATATGGATAAAAAAAGATAATTTTTGGCAAAAATCGCCTATAATCCTGATTATGTAGCCATTTTCAGACATGACCAAACACTAAGGCAAGTCAATAACAGAGAATATTGACACTTGTAAAAAACAATAATATAAATGAATTGACAATTATAAGGATTTTTAATTGCTTACACAACACTCTCAGGACATGCAGCCAAAAGTTTCTATCGAGATGTGTATTGAAACCAATTAAGAACCGTGATAGAAAAAACTTGGTTATCAGGGAAAAGCCATAAAGGTACAGTGTAGAAGTAATATAGAGGACTAATTGCCAATTTGCCAAATAGTTAGTATTAGATCTGGCAATATGGCACCTTTTAACCGGAATTTAGGTTAAAAATAGTTTAGTAAGAGTCTCAAAACTCACTTCTGCACTCTTAATCTCCAACGCTACCAGCTACCTCAATGGCGATCGCTGCTGTAAGGCGATTTAATACCGATAGTGTACTAGTGATTTTCTCTTGACTCTTGTTTTGTTTCTGCTTGATTTAGTCTTGAGTTAATCTTTGTATCCAGAGCAATTTTGGCAAATTTGGGTTATGATTTGGTTTTCTCCAAAAAAATCCCCTCACAGCCGGCAGCTAGCAAGGGGAGTCTGTTATCAGGGTGCATCTACCACTTCTATGTTCTCAGACAAATCAGTATGCTCCGGATAAATTTGCGAAAATATTTGGGATGTTTGTCTGTTTTTGTACAAAAAAATCCCCTCGCAGCCGGCAGCTAGCAAGGGGAGTCTGTTATCAGGGTGCATCTACCACTTCTATGTTCTCAGACAAATCAGTATGCT
>JANZYY010000279.1 GCA_026419705.1 Fischerella sp. | reverse complement strand
CTGTGAATAGTCTGTCCTCCAGAAAGAGCAGCATACCAGTGGCTGAATCCAGTAACTTGATAAGGCTGATTCTGCCAGCTACACCGAGAAGGCTCTACACAAGCACTCGCCCACTCAAAACGCAGCGTCATAGCCATTTCTCCTGTAACTGGGTGGGGATGATTCTCAAACAAATAAACGCGATCTGCCTGGGCTGCTTCGCCCAGTACTGCCAAGGCTTTGTCAATGGCTGTTTCGTAGTTCATTTCCGCAAGCAAACAATTAGTAGCTTCTGCTACCGCCTGCAGTAAACGATCGCGCTGGCGTAACTCTGCTTCTGCTTGCTTTTGATCTGTAATATCCCTGATCACAAAAGTCCTGATCAAATCGCTTTCCGGCAGATAGTGAACAGATTGTTCGAAAACTTCTTCACCAACTTGCACTTCCCGCACAAAAGAATTACCCTGTCCATTTTGAACGGCAGTGGCCAGTCCTGCCAAAATGGGATGTTGTGTACCAGCATTTCTGAGATTGGGAAATTTGAGAGCCGCAGCCGGATTAAGATAAGTCACCGTTCCCTCTAAATCCATCTCGATAATGGGATTGGGAATTAGTTCAGGGAAAGAAGCCAAACGAGCTAGGGCTACTTCACTAGCTCCTTCAAAACCATCGGTAGGAACAGCTAATGTTTCAAAGGGATTGACGGGATTAGCTTGCTCTGACAAAAAGCCGGATAAATCTTCAGCTGCAAAAGATTCAGAAAATGCCTGTTCTGAAATGTTGGAGATAGCGTAGTATTTAGCCTTAACTTGATTGTTGCCAAACTCGATCACATCTCCATGCTTGAGATCGTGAGAGAAGCATTTCATGCCATTAACGAATAATCCGTTAGTACTTTTTTTCCCTTTAAAGCTACCATCAATAATCCGAAAGCCATACTGGTCAGTCTCTGGAAGAGTTACCCGTAATAAAATTGCGTGTTGTCTTGAAACAGACCGCGAACGAAGGACGATCGCGTTCCTAGAATCTCGCCCCAAGGAATAAGTCGTCTCTTTCAAGGAGATAGTTCGTTGTCCTTGCATATCTTGGATAACTAATAGGTGGCGTATTTTTTCTCGCTCATTTTCTGGCATCACTCTTCCTCACACTCTTACACTCTCATGTATCCGGGTGTTGCTCTGAAAAATACTGCTGCCATAAGTCTTGACTCCTAACCGCCATTTCCACCAACAACGACTCAATCAACTTTATTCCCAATTCCCATCCGTGAGGAGGTAGCCCGAAATTCTCCCAGCGATCGAACGTCTGGAATGAAACGCTCAATTGGCAAACTAACAGTCCTAGCCTTTTTCTCAATTCACGAATGAGATTAGACAACTTTGGCCTTTCAGTCACTATTGTGTGCTTTTCTCTCTCTTGAATACCCAGAATAAAATTAAACACCCGGTATAACACATGGTATATTTGCGTAACTTTTGAGCCAAACTAGGAAAGCCATAAAAAAAGCAAACGAAATCACATTTTTTCAAAAATTACCATTCGTAAATTACTTAGTTAAAATAAGATTTTGTAAATTTTAAAACGTTTGTATTGCCCAAAATATTGATGGCCCAATCCTGTGATTACACAAAAATGATAAGCATTAAGTAGTTTATCAAGAGGCAAAGTAACATGTAGTCAAGGCAGATAATTTATTATTTATTCGAGGAAAAATGCAAAAGTATATATGCAGTGTCTGCGGTTATACATATGACCCAGAAGTAGGCGATCCAGATGGTGGAATCGAACCGGGAACAGCTTTTGAAGATCTTCCGGAAGATTGGGTATGTCCGGTATGTGGCGCCGAGAAAAAAGATTTTGAGCCAGAGTGAAGAGCCAGTGAAGGGAGTTCTGGGAGTGATGGAGCATTCGCAATTGGGCATTGGGGATTGAAGTACTAATTTTTACTATGCCCCATGCCCCATGCGCCTTGCCCATTGCCCCTTAGCCACTAACTACTAACTACTAACTACTAACCACCAACCACCAACCAATAACCAACGTACAGATGTACCATGGCACGTCTGGTACAACAACCACTAACTGTTGACTGTTGACTAATGACCAATGACAAAACCATTGCAAATTGTAGTTGTGGGTGGAGGCGCAGCTGGTTTTTTTGGCGCGATCGCAGCTGCGAAAGCTAATCCTTATGCCCATGTAATTTTACTCGAAGCCAGCCATCAACCACTGGCTAAAGTTCGTATTTCTGGTGGTGGACGCTGTAACGTCACTCATGCTTGCTTCGATCCCAAAGAATTGATCAAAAATTATCCTAGAGGCGCCAAAGCCCTACTTGGTGCTTTTACTCGCTTTCACCCCAAGCATACAATTGCCTGGTTTGCTAGCCACGGCGTACAGTTGAAAACTGAAGCGGATGGCAGAATCTTTCCCACCACAGATAATTCAGAAACTATCGTCAACTGTCTGATGAGTACAGCTAAGGCCGCTGGAGTAGAACTGCGTACAGGCTCAGTGGTAGTTGCGGTAACGAGAAAAGTGGGAGAGGGGGAAATTAGGAAGGGGAGAGAGGAACAGAGGAAAAGGGAGGAAAATGAACAATTCAAAATTCAAAATTCAAAGTTCAAAATTACCCCTCCACTCCCTCCTTTCGAGGTGATTCTCAAGTCGGGAGAAAAATTGTTGTGCGATCGCCTGTTGCTAGCCACAGGCAGCAATCCTGTAGGCTATAAAATAGCCAAACAATTGGGACATACAATCGAACAACCTGTTCCCTCTCTATTTACCTTTAACATTCGCGATGAAAAACTCAGAAGTTTAGCTGGTGTTAGTGTCGATTCTGTTAAGCTGCGCTTAATTGTACCCGGACACCGTCAACTAGAACAAACTGGTCCATTACTCATTACTCATTGGGGCTTAAGTGGTCCGGCTGTACTGAAACTTTCCGCTTGGGGTGCAAGAATGCTGCACTCAAGTAATTATCAAGCTAATTTACTTATTAATTGGTTATCCCACTTTCATCAAGAAGAAGTGCGGCAAAAATTATTAGCAGTCAAGATTGATACACCAAAACGTTTAATTGCATCTCATTCTGGTGTGAAATTGCCTCACCGCCTTTGGCAATACATTGTTGACCGTGCAGGGATTTCTCCTGACAAGCGCTGGGCAGAATTATCTCATAAATCCCTAAATCAGTTAGTACAAGAACTCACTCAAGGAAATTACTTTATTAACGGCAAAGGAGTATTTAAAGAAGAATTTGTCACTTGTGGCGGTGTTAGTCTTAAAGAAATCAACTTCAAAAATATGGAAAGTAAGTTAGTGCCAGGTCTATACTTTGCAGGAGAGATTATGGATATAGATGGTATTACTGGTGGTTTTAATTTCCAAAGTGCTTGGACTACTGCTTATTTAGCAGGTTTAGCGATCGTTAGTCAAGAAGACGTAAATAATAATTAATAAGCTGATACAAATTTCCAGAAAAAATACGAAAAATACTAACTAGCTTGACAAAAAGTAAGTATTGATCGTAAAAATCCGGAATCGGGAATAGCTGATAGAAAATGGGAACTTTTTGTCAGAGCTTCTAAGCAATCATTTCTATAACAATAGAAAAACAGTATAATTCCGGGCTGACAACAAAGTATTTACACATTTAAAATACATTTTATAAACTATCTCATCAGAATTATTATCGGTGGATATTTTTCACCGCAGAATCTTTGTTTGGGGAAAAATCGCGGATTTTCTCCATAATTTTGGTATTAAATTTAGACTTGCCAACGGTAAACTACGGTGTTCCCTGCTGTTCCTTGACTGTGGTTATCACTCACTTACTTGCACTTAGGAGGTCAAATTGAGACTCGGCTTCATTCTATTTGGAATTTTTCTGATTTCATTTGCACAAGCAAATACCTTCACTTGTAACCGAACCGAAACAGGACAAGGTTCTTGTAAATTAGCACGTTCAGGTTTTTTATGGTCTGAGGAAAGAGAAATGCCAGTAAACAAATTACTGGGAGCAAAATTTTACGGTTCTAAGAACAATGACTCATCTAAAGTTGTGATCGATACTAGTAATGGTGAAGTTCCGTTTATTTCCTTCACCAGTTATAGTGATGAAACTCAGCAGCAAGAGATTGCGTCTCGGATCAGCAATTTTGTGAAAAACCGCAAAGAGTCATTTTTGCAAGTTGAGCAAAATGACCAATGGTGGATCTTAATTGGATGCATCAGCCTTGCTATTGGTTTGTACCCCTTGCTTAAGCCTAAATCGTAACTAAAGTAAGAAAACATCAGGAAAACAATTTGATTCCTCTGTCCTAGAGTACCCAATTCATGATGGCTACTTATACGAAGTTGCCTTCAACTGTAAAGACTGATGGAGTCGCGCCGGTGATAGGGTTCTGGGAGTGATGGGGTGAAGTTTTATCCCCACTATCCCTAATCCTCACTCCCAGGGTCTCTGAGTTCCCCACCTTCCCACATTCGAGACTTACTATCTTTGATAGCAACTCGGTATTAGTAAAGCGTTCCTCAATCTTAGTGGATCGTGGACTCTCAGTGTCGCAGTAGCGATGAAAATCTTGATTCCTTATTTTCAGAGTATCATTAAGGTGATATTTACCCCTTTCCAGGCTTTTGTTTATAAAGGGGTAAATAAAACAATAAAACAAAATTGTTTGGCTACTTACTTATTTTGTATTTGCGTTGTAGTCTATTAATAGTACCTTTTTAAAACGCCTGGTTCTTGCTGTATGGGCAAGACATCTAAAGTATCGGTTTGGGAACAATATTTTAAGTCTTCATGGCATTCCAGACCTAACAGACGTTTTCCATGACTAGCTTGATGGAAAAGTCCCAACAAGTTGTCTTGCCACTGAGAATAAAGGGCGATCGCGTTGATTACTTCATCGTTACCAGCGACTTCGTTGGCAGATAAATCAGCTAGTTGCAAAAGACTGTGAGCGATCGCACCTGCGCAGGCAGTATCTTCTAGAGAAAAACTTCCTTCCCAACCAGAACCAACGATCCACACTGTTTCTGGTTGCAGTGCAAGTAGATAGTTTACCACTGCACCTCGATTGATAAATGCCGCTGCAAGCACAGTTTTTGCATGTTGTACTCGTTGTAAAGTCCGAGTACCATTAGTTGTACTGATAAACAAGCGTCGTCCTTTAACCCGCTCTGGCGTACATTCGAGCGGAGAGTTACCTATATCGAAGCCAGGAACTTTGGCACCGCCACGTTCCCCAGCTCGCAGCCGTTTTTCCGCAGGCCACGATTCACTGACTTGCATAAGTTGATCTAAATTACTGAAGACTTGAACTGCTTCGCCTCCAGCTGCTAAAACCGTTGCCATTGTAGTAGTAGCTCGCAGCACATCGACTACGATCGCGCACTCTGGCACTTTATCTACTGGAGTTAATTCCGGAGTATGGTATATGAATAGCTTCACGTGCTGGATACACCTGCATTTGATACTGCCGAGATTACATTCTAACCAGTTGCATGTCACCAACCATAGTGACAGTTCATCCCAAAGTGTATTGAAAAATAAAATGATAAGAATAGTACTGCTGTTAACATAGCAGCCGACAAGTGAGAAAATCAACGTTAATCTCAAAAAAGAACAGACATAAAAAGCTGTTTTTGCTCTTCTATTAGATAAAATTATCTAACCGATAAGAAATTTAGTTTAGTTGTTTGTTGTTTGTTGTTTGTTCAAACTAACTACCAACAACTAACCATCAACCAACTACCAACCATCAACCAACTACCAACAATTCATATGACACCATTACCTGACTACCGCCCCAAACAATTGTCTTTGGGTCCATTAGAAGCGGAAATATTGCAGATCGTCTGGGAACTTGGTTCAGTTACAGTAAAAGATGTACACGATCGCATTTTGGCTGACCCTAACCGAGAACTAGCATATACTTCCGTGACTACCGTACTGCGTCGTCTCACCGAAAAAGGCTGGTTAGCTTGCGACAAAAAAGGACGGGCATTTTATTGGAGACCGTTGCTAACCAAGCAGCAAGCCGAGATGATTAAAGCGCACGAACAATTACAGCGATTTCTAGCAGTAGGAAATCCTGATGTGATCGCCGCTTTTGCAGATAGTCTAGATGAAGTGGCAAATGAGAAAATCCAAGCGATCGCCAAACGCATTCAAGCTGCACGGCAAGCAAAGGAGGAAAAGTGATGCATCTGTTGATGATTTTAGCTGCTTTGACAGTTGCTTGCTGGATCAGATGCTCCTGGAGCGATTTCCCAGGTTCTTGGACTGAACGGTGGCGACGAGCGCTATTTTTCTTTCTTTTCCCCCCCTTACTACTTCTCATGACAGCGATCGCTTTACTGTGCATGGGTCCTCAAGGCAAAATGGGGGGTTTGCAGACAGGCTGCTTTGGCTATGTGGTGGCATTAAGCTGTCTGGGATTTTTTGCCATACTATTTATAAAGCAGGCATGGCAAGGATGGCGATCGGTAAAATCTAGCCGTAGCTGTCCTCTAGTCAATCTTGCAGGTAAACAAGTGCGGCTGTTGAATACAGGAGCATTATTTGCAGGTCAAATTGGTTTTTGGCAACCTGAACTTGTCTTGAGCCAAGGATTGCTAAAAACTCTCTCTCCTGCCCATTTAGAAACAGTTTTAGCTCATGAACAGGGGCATTACCATTAC
>JANZYY010000278.1 GCA_026419705.1 Fischerella sp. | reverse complement strand
TTATACGAAATGGCAGCTGGAGAATGTGAAAGCGCCGAGTTCCGCATTCCCTTGACTCAGCCAAGTAAACGTACTATCCGCATTCTCCTGACCACTGTACGCGATCAGCAAAAGGAGAATATCAAAGGCATTGCCATCACTGTGCAAGATATTACTCGCGAAGTCGAACTAAACGAGGCAAAAAGCCAATTTATTAGTAATGTTTCCCACGAACTGCGAACTCCCTTATTTAACATCAAATCTTTTATAGAAACTTTGCACGAATACGGCGAAGAATTAACTCCAGAGCAAAGGCAAGATTTTCTAGTCACCGTTAATCATGAAACTGACCGTCTGACACGTTTGGTTAACGATGTTTTAGATTTGTCCAGGCTAGAATCTGGTCGTAGCTACCATTTAGACGGAGTGGATTTAACGCAAGCAATAGAACAGACACTGCGTACTTATCAACTCAATGCCAAAGATAAGGGTATTGAATTACTTCAGGAAGTAGAACCCAACTTACCCTTAGTTGTAGGTCACTACGATTTGTTGCTGCAAGTGTTGGCAAATTTAGTTGGTAATGCCCTGAAGTTTACCAAAGCTGGTGGCAAAGTTGTTCTCCGCGCCTACCAACTACAACCGCAGTCCCAAGAAAGTGCCAGCCCCCGTCAGGTACGAGTAGAAATTTCCGATACTGGTATCGGTATTGCTCCAGAAGACCAACAAGCCATTTTCGACCGCTTCTTCCGAGTAGAAAATCGCGTTCACACTTTGGAAGGAACCGGTTTAGGACTATCAATAGTCAGAAATATTATTGAAGAAAAGCATCACAGTAAAGTTCATTTGGTCAGTGAAGTTGGTGTGGGTACAACTTTTTGGTTTGATCTGGCAACATATGAAGAAGCACCACTGACTTCTGTTGAAGCTACTAATTTAGTATAGTATTGCATTTACATCGCGAAAATCACGGCGAATTATTAAAACGCAGAGATTGGCGCGCTATGTAGCAAAGTTTTGCTGTATAAAGCATTCTTTTACACTGAAGAAATTGTCATCCCGATTGCAACACAGCGATGAGTAAACACACTAATAATAAAGCCAGTAACAACAATAAAGTCTGATTGCGTTTGATCCAGTTTCTAACTGTCTTACTAAAGCTTTTAGCTTCATGCAACTGCTGCAATTCCAACTTACTTTCTTCAATATTTTGGTACAGCGTACATTCTTTGGCATAGGGACGCTGGGGAAAATTACAGGTATCATCAGCATGATAGCTGCAACTGTCACAGAGATATTGATCTTTAGTAGCCCGATACAAAGGAATACCAGGGTGCCCGTAAGCTTTTAGCTGAGTACGACAATACGGGCAGTTAATAGCCTGCCGGTCTACGGGTTGATGACAACGAGGGCAAGTAGCAGTGTCCACAGCCTGAGTGTCAATAACTAAACATCTCGATTTTAACTACATAAACTCTAATTCTGCTCTGTCTATTTTAAGTAACAAATTATGAACTGAAAACCACCCCACATGTGAAAAAAGGCTTTACCCTTACCTCTGTGAAGGTATAAGTCGTACAAGCAAGATCTTTCTTGGTGTCTTTGTGTCTTAGTGTTTCAATAATTCTTTTTTCACCACCAAGACACTAAGACACAAAGGTAAAACCATGTAATTTACGCTGTTTTGATGTTTTCCAGAATTTCAATCTGCTAAGCTGTAGATAGTATCGAGTCTCAACACGTATCAAGCGAAATAACCAAAATGAAGTAGTCACACAGAAGCCTTGCTCGAACACATCGAGTGTCAAAAAAGAATAATCACGACAAGCACGGCAAATTCGCTGAAAAATATTCATGTTCTTAAAATTTTCATAATTTAATCTCTACATCAAGTCGCCTTTAAAGTGTCTGCGGTGGAATTTATTGCGCGTGTAAATAATGCCAATCATTTGATACTTAGTCTAGTTATTAAATCACCTCTTTGGTTTGTAGTAAGCACTTAAGTGCTTACTACGAAGCTAGTTCTACTTTTGCGAATTGGTATTCAGCGGTTTTGACACAACAATTTATACGCAGGACTACTGAGCGCGATCGAGGTTTGAGAATGCAAAAAAAATCAATACTTTTAGCTGAAAATTTAGCTTACGAACTCAATTCAACTAGGACTTTATTTCAAGAAGTCCACTTAAGCATTGAAGAGAGCGATCGCATTGCTTTAGTTGGTCGCAATGGTGTAGGAAAATCAACTCTGCTAAAGATTCTCGCAGGTCAAATTACCCCTACAATTGGTTCTGTTTGGCGTAATGGTATTATTTACTATCTGCCCCAAATTAGTACCATCAAGGAGCAAATTCAAGCAGAGTCATTAATTGATTTCTTAAGTTCCATATCTGATGAATGGTGGCAAATTGAGGAGATTTTGCAGTCAAAATTTCATACAAATATTGACCTATCTCTACCATTAACAAACTTAAGTGGTGGAGAACTCACAAAACTATTTTTAGCGATTGGTTTATCTCTACAGCCAAATATTCTGCTATTGGATGAACCAACAAATCACATGGATCTTGCCGCACTAGAAAGTTTGAGTTGGTTTCTCAAGGACTTTAATGGTGCGTTTGCGATCGTCTCTCACAAGCCTTTTTTCTTAGATCGAGTAGTAGATACTACCTGGGAACTTACACCTGAGGGAGTGAAGGTATATGGAGGAAATTTTTCTCTGTATCGAGAACAGAAACAAATAGAATTAGAAGCAGCAATCAGGAATCACGAAGTTGCTAGAAAAGAACTCAAACTCGCTAAAGAAACTGCTCTCAAAGAACAGCAACGTGCAGCCCAATCTCGTAGAAGCGGTCGTGGTAAGTTTCTCGATGGCAGTATGGATAGAGCCGCAGCTGGACTGATGAAAACAAAAGCGGAATCATCAGCAGGGAATGCAAAAAAGAAACACGAAGCAGCAGTAGCAAAGGCAACTCAAAAAGTGACTGAGACGAAAGTCAAAACTACAAAGGCGACGAATATTCAACTGGAAGAAAACAATCAAAAACGCAGAAATCTGATTGATATTCAAGGTGCAAACCTTTGGGTGTCAAATCGTCTGCTAATTCAGAACATCCAACTTCATATTTCCTCTGGCGATCGCATTGCTATTGCTGGGGCAAATGGTTCAGGTAAATCTAGTCTGGCAAAAGCAATTTTGAACTTAGGGAAGTTCTGCGCGTCATCCCATGAAGCGTTTCTAGAGTCGGGTGAGATCTTACTAGCTCCAAAAATGAAAGCTGTTTATCTGGATCAAACTTACCAGTTTGTGAATCGAGAGCAAACAATTATAGAAAACATGCAAACTGCTAATCCTCATCTGCGCTATCAGCTTTTGCGGCAACAGTTGGGACACTTCCTGTTTAAAAACGATGATGTTAATCAATCCGCATCGGTATTGAGTGGGGGTGAGTTGGCAAGATTAGCGATCGCCATTATCAGTATCTCTGAAATTGATTTGCTAATTCTCGATGAGCCAACCAATAACTTGGATATCGAAACCGTCGAGCAAATGGTGGAAGGTATCAATGAATATCAGGGTGCGCTTTGGGTTATTTCCCATGACTTAGACTTTCTCAGTCGCATCAACATTACCAAAGCCTTGAAGTTGAGCAATCAAGCTCTACAAATGACCGCATATCTGCCTAATGAAGCTGAGGAGTACTATCAAGAATTACTCAACTGAACAATGGGATATACATGAACTGCGATAATTCCTAGAAGAAACTGGGACGGGCAGGCGATTTGATACCGCCTGCCAAGGTTAAGATTGAACCCACAGAGCCTCTACTGTTTGCATGGGGTTATCCTTATCTGCTGAAAATTGCTGTGTTTCTGTAAGTAAATATTCTAAGAAAGTATTAGCAGTAATCGAAAGCTGCTTTTTCTTAGGAAAGATCACATGCCACTGGCGATGAATCGGGAAACCATCTACATCTAAAATTGCGAGCTGTTTTCTCACTTCTGCACAATTGAGCGTATGCATCGATAAAATTGAAAGACCTAAACCGTCAATCACAGCTTGCTGGATAGCTTCGTTACTACCGAGTTCTAGGTTGATGCGTGGGGATATTCCACGCTGCTCAAAAAACTGCCTTACCAGCTTGCGGGTTCCTGAACCCTCCTCCCGTACAATCAGGGGTTCCTCCGCAAAACTCTTCAAACAGAGTTTATGCTGCTTGGCAAAGGGATGATTTACAGGAGCGATCGCCACAAGTGGATTATCTAAAAATGGCTTTGCCTCTATATCTTCCCTATTTGGTGGACAACTGAGAATGTACAAGTCGTCAAGGTTTTCATTCAGTCGCGTCAATAGTGCTTCATGATTTGTAAACTCTAAGGCAACTTTCACACCGGGATAGAGTTGACAGAAAGGTTTCAGCAACTTTGGGATGAAGTACTTAGTCGTAGTCACTGCTGCTAACCGCAGTTTTCCTTGTTTCATCCCCTTCAAATCAACTATCGTTGTTTCTAGACGATCCAGGCACTGGAAAATTTCCCTACAAGTATGCAAAACTTCTTTACCTGCTTCTGTAAGGTAGATACGCTTACCCACTTGTTCAAATAGGGGTAGCCCGATCGCCTGTGCAAGATGCTTGACTTGCATTGACACAGTCGGCTGAGTTACAAACAACTCTTCGGCAGCACGGGTAAAGCTACAGTGCCTTGCAGCAGCTTCAAACACCTGCAACTGATCTAGCGTAATCGAGTTCAGGAGGTTATCCTTTTGTCTGATTTCACTAAGAGGACTTTTCATAAACAGATTTACTCAAGAAACAAGGAAAAAACTTAATTTTCATGCTTTCGTTTGGAACGAAATTCATGAGAGTCTCTCGTGAAAAAATAGAGAACTTTAACAACATAAAAGTTGTTTAATCTTAATATACAATACTTTAACAACATCAATGTTGTTAAAGTCAAAAAGATTGAAAATATCCCTGCGGCAATAAGTTGTTAATATCTGATTTATTGTTTGTTGATAATTGGTGGTGAGCCAGTGCTGAGGTTCACCCTCTATGTTGACGCACTTCGAGCAGTTTCTCATACGCTGTCAGGCTGAAAGTATTTCCCAAAAGGGAGTTTCCGCAGGTTAGGGTTGCTCGAAGTACTAGGTACCAGACACCCAACAAAAACAACAGCAATAAAGTAGAAGCAGTAAGGCAAACGAGCAAGTTATAATTTTTGTGCGGATGGACGTAACAAAAATTTATGAGTAACCCCCTTGTGCAAGCATTTTTTGTGGGCAGAGCAGTAGCTGAAGTACTTACAGAACGTTTAGAGAACGCCTTGACTGACGCTTTGAGCGAAGTAGGCAAACTTGATGCCGAACTGAGAGAGCAACTGCGCCAGTTTACAGACGAAGTCATGGAGCGAGCAAATCAAGCTAGCAAGGCTGCTAGTGCTGGTGAAATTGCTACAGCAGTTGGACAAACTAAGGGTGAGCCAGTTGATTTGCAAGCAATGATTGATGAACTGCGAGCAGAAATTGCTTTTTTACGAACTGAATTGCAGCGCTATCGCAGTGGCAGAAGCTGAGGAAAATACATAGTTAGTGGTGAGTGGGTAGCAGTTAGTGGTCAATAAAAACTAACAACTAACAACTAACAACCAACAACTAATAACCAACAACCAACTAGGGTTAAGAGTGTCTTTTATTTCTGCTGACTCGGTTCAAAACCAGCGGTACGCAGTGGATATGGAAAAAGGTTATACAGATAGAGCTTACCGTTGGAATCGCGAAAACTATTCCAGTAGACGGCGTTTTATAGATATTTGGTCATTCGTGTTGACCTTGATGTTCAAATTTTGGCTCTACAAAAAATCTTGGAGTTATCCAGGTGGAGTCACTGAAGCTAAGCAAGCTGCTAGACGCAAAGCGCAAGCAGTTTGGATTCGCAATACTCTACTGGATTTAGGACCAACTTTTATCAAAGTTGGACAACTTTTTTCTACACGTGCCGATTTATTTCCCAGTGAATATGTAGAAGAACTGTCAAAGCTACAAGACAAAGTACCGGCTTTTAGTTACGAGCAGGTAGAAGCAATTATTGAGCAGGAATTAGGCAAAAAAATTCCCGAACTCTTCCACAGTTTTGAGCCAGTTCCCCTAGCTGCTGCTAGCTTGGGACAAGTACACAAGGCTGTGCTGCACTCAAAAGAAGCCGTTGTTGTTAAGGTTCAACGCCCGGGACTGAAAAAACTGTTTGAAATTGATTTAAAAATTCTCAAAGGCATTGCCCGCTACTTCCAAAACCATCCAGAATGGGGACGGGGGCGAGATTGGATGGGAATTTATGAGGAGTGTTGCCGCATTCTTTGGGAAGAAATTGATTATCTCAACGAAGGACGCAACGCTGATACTTTTCGTCGGAATTTTCGCACTTACAACTGGGTGAAAGTACCACGTGTTTACTGGCGCTATACTTCGCCGCGAGTACTGACGCTGGAATATCTTCCCGGTATTAAAATTAGCCAGTATGAAGCTATAGAGGCTGCGGGTTTAGAGCGTAAACAAATTGCCCGCCAGGGCGCTCAAGCTTACCTGCACCAGCTACTTAACAATGGCTTTTTTCATGCCGATCCCCACCCTGGTAATATCGCCGTTAGTCCCGACGAAGGCGCTTTGATATTTTACGATTTCGGTATGATGGGACGGATCAAGTCCAACATCCGCGAAGGA
>JANZYY010000277.1 GCA_026419705.1 Fischerella sp. | reverse complement strand
AGATGTGTATAAGAGACAGCTATTACTTAAAGCCTCAACGTTACGCTTGGGTACAGATTGCCCAGGGTGTGGTAACGCTGAATGGTCATTCTCTCAAAGAGGGTGACGGAGCAGCAGTGAATGGGGAAGAACAACTGGAAATCAGCACAGATATCGGGGCAGAAGTATTACTATTCGATTTGGCTTAATTTCGCCTTAGGAAGGGAGATTGAAACAAGGACGTCTGTTGGTCAGCGCTACGCTCAGAACTAAAGTTTTCTTTTAGAGGACAGGAGGCTTCCCTTTTGCTGACTGAGCCTCCTGGCTCCTTGATGTGGTAATTATTTTTACACGTTAGTACCTGTTCTCATCCCTTATCCTCTCTTTTTTGTAGAAATCGTCAAGATTGTCGCCATGCTTAAGACATTACGTCACATATCGCTGTTCAAAGAATTAACCGAAGAGCAACTTCAGTGTCTACCGCAGGGTATGGACATCTGGTTGAATCCAGGAGAAATATTGTTCAATCAAGGAGATCCCCCCGAATACTTCTATATCGTATTTGAAGGGGCAATCCAGATCTATCGAGAAGTTGGTAACCAAGAACTAATTTTAGCGACCTATGACACGGGTACATTCTTTGGTGAAGTTCCGCTGCTTGCGGGTACACTGCATTTGGCAAGTGGGCAAGCAGTAGATAGAAGTCATGTCTACTGTCTTAAAGAAGAGGATTTCTGGCAGATGCTTACCATCTGCCCTTCACTGAGAAAACAAGTGCTTGGTTACATGGCCAACCGTATGCAAGAGGTATAGAGTCTATCTCAACAACGCGAGAAGCTCATTGCCTTAGGGACACGGGTGGCGGGTCTTGCCCAGGAACTGAATAATCCAGCATCAGCTGCGCGTCGCTCTGCAGGACAGCTGCGTACAACACTAGAGAATTTAAAATCTCTAGGACTAAAGCTGATTGAGCCACACCTGACACTGGCTCAACAAGAACGTCTCTTGGAGCTACACCGTCATGGCATTGAGCGCACCGCTACACCGAATCAGTTCGATCCCTTAGCTCAAACCGTTCGAGAAGATGAGCTAATAGACTGGCTAGAATCATTTGGTATTGCTGATGGGTGGAAACTAGCTCCTACTCTGGTAGAAGCTGGATTGAATGCTGAACTTTTGGAATCTATAGGTATTCCTAGATCTGGCAATACATTTGCTCAGGTGTTGACTTGGCTGGAAGCAACACTGGCAGGAACAAGTCTACTGAACGAGCTTGACCAAAGTACAATTCGCATCTCTGAACTCATTCAGGCGATCAAGGCTTACTCGTTCATGGATCGCGCTCTTCTACAGGAGGTAGACATACATGAGGGGCTGGATAATACCCTGATCATTTTGGGTCACAAGCTGAGAAAGCACAGCATTACAGTAGTTCGTGAATACGCTCTCGATCTGCCTCGCCTTCCCGCCCATGGGAGTGAACTAAATCAGGTATGGACAAATCTGATTGATAATGCCATCGATGCCTTGGGCGAAGAAGGAACGATTTGGGTACGTACGTCGAGTGAAAAAGATTACGTCATGGTAGAGATTGCAGATAATGGACCTGGCATTCCTGCGGAGATTCAATCCCGAATCTTTGAGCCTTTTTTTACAACAAAACAGGTTGGTCTAGGAACAGGACTAGGTCTAGAAATAGCCCATAGAATTGTTGTCAATCAGCATGGTGGAGATATCCGTTGCTTTTCAAGACCAGGTGACACCCGCTTTCAGGTACGCTTGCCGATCGCTCCGACCTTGCCACGAGAAACTCAACTAACAGGAAAAATAACGCGATGACGAAACTATGGTGGCAGCCTCCTCAACTGCGCAGCGTTGAAGACAGCGAACAAGAAAGACACGCAACGTGGTTAGAACTCTTTTACGACTTGGTCTTCGTGGTTGCGATTACTCAGCTGGCTGACAATCTCTACGAGCACAGTTCGCTGTCGGGCTTTTTCGGTTTCGTAATGCTTTTTGTGCCGATTTGGTGGTCATGGATCGGTTCTGTCTTCTATGCAAATCGATTCGATACTGACGATTTAGGACACCGACTCCTCACAGTTGCGCAGATGCTTGCGATCGCCGCACTTTCCATAAATGTGCACAATGGCTTGGATGAGGGTTCTGTTGGCTTTGCACTCTCCTATGCGGCTGTTCGTGCTGTACTTGTTGTCAACTATTTGCGAACTATCGATGGTGTTGTCGTAGCGCGTCCCCTGACAGTCAGATTAGCACTGGGCTTTGCGCTCGCTGCAGTAATTTGGCTGGTGTCGGCGTTTGTGCCAGAGCCGATACGTTTTGCCCTTTGGGGATTAGGACTAACTGTGGACTTTGCCACACCGATATCAGCAGGACAATTGCACCTGCAGGTGCCTCTACACATCTCACACTTGGCAGAGCGTTTCGGGCTGTTCACTCTGATTGTCCTGGGTGAGTCAATTATAGCGGTAGTCGATAGTATCGCCGAACAGCAATGGAACATTGTGTTAATGCTGACTGCAGTATTTGGTCTAAGCATTGCTTTTAGCTTGTGGTGGATTTACTTTGAATGTGTTGATAGCTCACCCATTCAGCGTGCTCGTGCAGTTGGTCGCGTTTGGATCTACCATACATGGCTTTACACTCATCTACCACTTGCCATCGGCCTTACCGCTACCGGAGTTGGCGTAGAAAAAATTCTGTTAAGCGAGCCAGACTTGGCGCTGACTGCAGCAGTGCGATGGCTTATTTGTGGCGCAGTTGCGTTGTGCTTACTTGCCCTGGGCGTCATCCACTTCATCACCGTACCAATCAAGAATACACTACGCAGCGAGGTCTGGGTCTCTCATCGCATCGGCGCTGCTGCTTTTGTGCTTGTCCTGGCTACAGTTGGTGTTGGTTTATTACCTGTTGTGCTGCTCGGACTTGTTGCTGTAGCCTGTGCTGTCCAAGTTGCCCTCGATCTGTATATAAGAAGTAAGATTGCAACCTGAGTAAACCACTATCAGTAGACCGAAAAGTTTTTTTTGAACGCAGCGATCGCCGCCGAATGAAAATATGAATCCAAATGATGGTAGAGATACGAAATTTTACAAAATTTTTTACTAAAGATTTCAGATTCAGGAATAGGAATCAGAATTTAGGAATTATAAAATATCTGTTGTTCTAATCTCTAGATCCGTTTTCAAACTACTGCTGAAACTATCCCCAATTTTGGGAGCTTCCATTCTCCCCCGCTGCCAAGGGGGACATAAAGATAATTCTTCGGTTAGGGAGGATCTAAGAGGACAGAAAACACGTCCTAGCCCACAGCATCAGAATACAGAAGATAAAAGCTCAATTTCATGGGCTTTTGATCTATTCGTATCGATTTTAGTTATTTCTGTTGTAATGTACCGGTTCCGAATCTCTAGGCTTTTCATTTAACTATTCTGTATCAAAACTCACCATTACGTCAGCATGTGGGCAAGATTATCGACACGAACGCGATGCAAAGAGTATAAAAAATGCTAGTTGGTTGTAAGGAGTGCAGTCAGGTGATTTATCCCCACGTTTTTCATAAGTCTCGTCACGCAGAGATTTCACCAGTAGAAGGAATCAATCAAGAGCGCAAACCACATCCGTGTATGAAAGTAGCAACGCCGTCTACATCTGGTTCTGCGTATCTATTTTACACTGCTGCTGGCATGAGTATAGCGAGTCTGGCGTTTGTTGGTAGTTGCCTCGATGTCGCCATTGCTGAGACACCCACAACCCCAGGGCAAATGTACCTTGGTGAAGCAGCGGTCTCTCAAGCGAATATATTATTTGTCAACCCAAGTGTCGGAAACGATCAGCATGGCAATGGTAGTGAAAGTGCTCCTTTCAAAACGATTACCCAAGCTTTGCGGATAGCCAACCCCAATACCATCATCAAGCTTAGCAAAGGAACTTACAGTGCCGAAACTGGTGAGGTGTTCCCTTTAATACTTAAACCAGGTGTTTCCATTCAAGGAGATCCGGGCAATAGAGGTCGCGATACAATCGTTACCGGAGGTGGTGATTACCTCAGTCGCAGTTTTGGTAGTAAAAATATTGCGATCGTCAGTGCGAAAGAAGGACAATTGACAGGGGTTACAGTCACAAATTCCAACCCCCGCGGTTATGGTTTGTGGATTGAATCCAGTGGTTTTACAGTGGCAGATAATACTTTTACTGGCTCTACCCAGGATGGAATAGCTTTGAGTGGCAACGCTACAGCAACAATTCGTAATAATTTCTTTTACCGCAATGGGGCAAATGGGGTCACTTTTACTGGTGCATCTGGTGGAGAAGTACGAGATAATGTCTTTAAAGAAACCGGCTTCGGCATTAATATTGCCCAAAAAGCCGAGCCCAGGCTCGTAGGCAACCAGATCCAAAACAATAGAAGTGGAATCATCGTGCAAGCATCTTCTCGCCCCGTTTTGCGGAATAATGTGATTGAGGGTAGTAAAGAAGATGGGTTGGTAGCGATCGCCCAAGCACAGCCTGATTTGGGTAACGGCTCGGAACCAGGCGGAAATCAATTTCGCAATAATGCTCGTTACGACATTAATGCCAGTGCAGCCAAGCAAATTATTGCTGCCTATGGTAACATCTTCGCAAGCGATCGCATTGTTGGTAAGTTAGATACAAAAGGTACAACAGTTTCCATAACTCGGAAGTTGCCATCTCCTTCCCTTCCTGACAATATTGCCCAACAAACGCAAACAGATCAAGAAATCACCTTTTCTGCACCTAGTGTCTCTCATCAGAGTTTGCAGTCATCGGCGTTAACAGAAATGAGAACACGTAAAAGAGGGAATATGACGACACCGAGTCGTGGGGGTTCGAGAAAACTTTCTGTCTCCACCTTATCACCTCCTCCTCTCTCTGGGGATGCTTCTAAAAACAATACTTCTTGGCAATCAAACAACCAGCTGCTACCATTGCAACCAACTGCGATCGGTACAACATCCATTAAACCAAAACAATTCACGCAACCAGTGAGATCTCCATTAGTTGCAACTCCTCCTCAGTTCAAGCAACCCGCCTCAAGAAATCCTGCAGGATTTCCTATTCCTAGTAGCTTAGTAGGTAAACAAACAGCTGCGGGTTGGCAACAAGCAAATACAGCAAATACACCCGCACCACAGGTCAATTACGTGCAGGTTGCGCCCAATACAATTGAGTTTGTTGCGCCTCGCCCCCAGCCTTTATCCACTCCAATAGCACCTGCACCAGTAGTAAATCAAAGACAAACATTACCGGAAAGTTCCACCAAAACAGCTTATGCGGGAAGTTCCCAGGCTGGTTTACGGTTTCGAGTCATGGCAGAAGTAAAAACTCAAAAGGAGCAAGAGTTAGTCAGATTTCTTGCTCCTGGTGCTTTCCCTACCTACTGGCAAGGTAAGGCTGTTATGCAGGTGGGAGTATTTCGCAGTCGTTCTAACGCCGAGCAAATGCTCAATACGCTCAATCACAATGGATTAAAATCTACGATAGAGCAAGTCAGTCATTAGTCAAGAGGTAATAGTCCAGAGTATACAGTGGAAACTTTTTGCCATTGACTGTTGACTATTCATTATATGATTTTTTTGAGCGATCGCTTTGAGTTCTGTTATTGTGAAGGACTGAGAGCGATCGCTGGTTTTTAGGATGACATCAAATTTTGATTGCATACTCATTGCGTACTGTTACGGTGCATTGAGATGATAGAAAAGAAACTTACCGTGTTACCTAACCAATTGTAATAACGCTTTCCTAGTGCTTCAGCAAACCTACTCGTGTGTAGAAATCCTTCTACATACACCTTTTGCAAACAAGATCACTGCCTAAAATGTCAAAAACAGACAATATGGATACTTGCAGTAGGACTGTCACAAACAAGAACCTCAATCAGGCTGATAAACAACAGGAGGAATTGTTCAGCATACCCGATCTACTCTCTCTGTTTCTGGAAGATAATGACAGTAAGAGAATTGCTCTCAGCACTCGAGGAACTCAAACAACTGTGCAAAAACTCCA
Organism: Fischerella sp.; assembly: GCA_026419705.1. Lineage (GTDB taxonomy): Bacteria > Cyanobacteriota > Cyanobacteriia > Cyanobacteriales > Nostocaceae > PCC9605. The sequence goes on along the minus strand of JANZYY010000277.1, from coordinate 689 downwards.
GTCACAGACACAAACTTTACAGCCGGCTACCTTATTAGTTCAAAGACCTTTTGTATCGGCAACATATGTTACCAGACAGTACCCTTTTTACAAACCCGTAGCGTCGGCAACATATGTTACCAGACAGTATCCTTTTTACAAACCCACTGGATTGGCAACATACTCTACCCAACAATACCCCTTCTACAAGCCTGTTGCAACAACAGCACAAACCCCAGATCCCCAACCTGCTAGCCAAACAGGAGATTCTACCAAACCATACTCTGATAGCAAACCTGTTAGCCAAACAGTAGAGTCGACAGATTCGACCCAAAAATACCCCATTCAAAGAGTGAGCCAGCAGAAATTGCTGGATACCATTTCCTACATTTTTCTGGATGAAGACAAGCTGGAAGAACTGGAAGAAGTTGATGTTTATACTTCACAATCCCAGGAGTCTCCAAGAAAATCAAAATCATGGAAATCGAAGTTAAGCCATTCATCAAATGGACGTTTGAGTTCTAGGGTAGGGTTGGCTTCTGCGATATTTGCTGGGGGATTTTTTGCTGGAGGAGTTTCCTCTTGGCTGATTTTATCTAATCAAGATGCCGCAGCCAATAGTAAACAACAGACTTCAGCACTAAAGTACTCAAACCTTGCCTATGCACAGACTACCAACCTGTCTCTTATACACATCTCCGAGCCCACGA
>JANZYY010000276.1 GCA_026419705.1 Fischerella sp. | reverse complement strand
AAACAAAAGTGACGACCCAAATTAGAATTTGCCATGTCAGCCTCGTCCAAAAAACTTCAGCAAAACCAACCGCGTTAAACCACCATGATTCGGTCAGAATATGCACTAGTGTTTTCGAGAGAGACAAACCAATAATCGTGATTAAAATGATTAATGTTGTACCTCTGTAAATAAAGTTCATAATTTCTTTCCAAAACTGATAACTTAGTGTCTTGGTGTCTTAGTGGTTGATAAAATTTATTTTTGAACCACCAAGGCACTAAGACACAAAGAAAACTCAAGGTTAAAGGTTGAAAGTGGACAGGTCTAGTTGCGAAGTTTAACTTCTAGTCCTTCTGGTGATTGCAAAACACACGTATTCTTAAATTCTGCACAAAGAAATTGCATACGCTGGCAGATAGCATGGAATTCTTCACCCCTGGCAAGATCGACTTCTGCGTAGTGCAAACGAACGGGTATCAAACGCAACCGCAGCAACCCTTTACTGTCCACTTCCACGAGAAATACAAAAGACCAATCATTACGCAGTAGTGGGTCTACTGCATAATCATCGAGAAAATCTCCCGTGTCATAAAGAATTAATCCGTGCTTGTAGTGTTCTACAGCTTGGAAAAGGTGGGCGGAATGACCGTGAAATATATCTACGCCGCAGTCTATGACTGCATGGGCAAAACGACGGAAGTGCGGCGGTGGTGAAGTAACCATATTCGGGCCCCAATGAGCAGAAAGAATGACTAGCCCAGCGTCTGCATGCCGTAGCTGCTCCACAGCAGATTCAATTAGTGATAGAGTCAGGGGGTCAGAGCTGATTTCTAGATAGTAGGTACCGGGGCGATCGCTTGTCGCTGCAAAATCAGGTTCGTTATCTGTAATCGCAATGATGCCAATCTTTAGTCCAGCAATATCGATGATGGCTGGAGTTGTTGCTTCACCGATATCCCGACCTGCGCCAGCATGGCCGATCTTCGCGTCATCCAGATAGCGCAGTGTATCTAGTAAACCTTGTTCTTCAAAGTCAAGCGTGTGGTTGTTGGCGAGACTAACAAACTGAATGTTACCAGCACGAAGTACATCTACTGCGGCAGGATCGGCGCGGAAGTGAAATACTTTTGGTGTTTTACTCCACTTTTGGGTATGCTTGGTAATTGCACATTCTAGATTGGCAATGACAACATCTGCTCCCTGCAAAATCGGCAGGACACTTCCCCAGAATGATTCTGGTGATTTCCAAGGGATTTCTTCGTTGACCCCTCGACCTAGCATGACGTCGCCAATAAATCCTAAGGTAATTAGTTCTTTCATAGGCTTGTTGCGATCGCAAAGAGAGTGGGAGAACTGGGGATCGGGGATTGGGCATTGGGGAGCTCGGGCCCCCCACGACCACAGGGAGTGGGGATTAGGGGCAATAGGGATTGGGCATTGGTTTTCTTACCGATGCCCCTTCCTCGCCCCATGCCCCTTACCCTATTCGATCACCTCCGTGAGATAACGCTTGAACCATTGAGTCGCCAGTCGCGCCACTTCTTCCAATGTCCCTGGTTCTTCAAATAAGTGAGTTGCTCCAGGAACAATTTCCAGGGCCTTTTCAACATGCAGCAGCGCCAATGCATCCTGATTCATGCGAATGACGGGGATATCGTAGCCGCCAACAATCAATAATGTTGGTGCTTTGACTCGACTTAAAGCTGACCCTGCTAGGTCGGGTCGTCCGCCACGAGAGACTATCGCCGCCACCGTCTCTGGGCGTTCTGTGGCTGCTAGCAATGCTGCGCCAGCTCCCGTACTGGCTCCAAAGTAACCGACTTTGAGATGGCAGGTGTCTGGGTTTTTGGTGAGCCAATCTGTAGCATCAACTAACCGTGATGCCAACAAACCCAGATCGAAGCGCAGGTGTCTTGTTCGTAGGTCAATTGCCTCTTCCTCTGATGTCAGCAAGTCGATTAGTAGCGTTGCTAATCCGCTAGATTGCAGTACGCCTGCAACATATCGATTTCGGGGACTGTGCCGACTGCTACCACTGCCGTGAGCAAACAGTACAATTCCTTGGGCACCTTCTGGTATGACTAGATTGCCTTCGAGCTTGACTGAGCCTGCAGGAATCCGAACTAAGTTCTCTTGAACTTTCCGTTTTGATGTCGTATTCATGAACTTAGCCTCCTTTCATCATTTGGTCTTTGAACCACTAACCAACAAAGCTAGGATTTACGCGAAAACTCTCTCAAACTCTTTTTTTGTGTCCTACCCTGCGGTCAGCCAAATAAAGTGCGTCTATGTGTTCTTTGTGGTTAGTTAAAACAAGTCACCAAGCGATCCATTTGTCTGAAATCGCCGAATGACTGCAGCAATTAAGGGAGCAACTGAAACAACCTGTAACTTTTGCCAGTCAGTTTCTTTTGGTGATACACTGTCGGTAACAAAGACCGCCTGTACGCTGGGGTGACTCAACTTAGCCCGAGCATCTTTTACGAATAGTCCGTGGGTAGCAGCAATAGTAATTTCCGGACGTGCTCCGGCGTTGAGTAGAGCTTCTATGCTGCGGTTAATAGTACCGCCAGTAGAAATCATGTCATCTACGATCAGGCAAGGGCGATCGCGCACATCTCCAACAATCCGCGTCACCTCAGTTTCGCTGCTACTCTTACGTTGTTTGTGCAGCACTACTACCGAACTGTCCAGCCGTTGGGCATATTGAGTTGCCATCTGCACCCGTCCGGTATCTGGTGATACAACCACAACATCTGGTGGCAAGTAGTGGCGCAGTGCTTCATAGAGAATTGGCATAGCTGTGAGGCTATCCACTGGGATGCGAAAGAAACCCTCAATCTGCGGAGTATGCAGATCTAGTGTCACCACATGATTAACACCAACTGCTTGTAACAGATCGGCTACCATGCTGGCGGTAATCGGTTCGCACCGCCCGTGCCGTTTATCAGCACGGGCATAGCCAAAATAGGGGATAATAGCAGTGATGCGGGATGCTGCTGCCCGACGACAGGCATCAGCAAATGCCAGAAGCTCAACTAGATGGTCGTTGACAGGTGGTGAGGTAGACTGCAAAATAAAAACTGATTTCTGGCGTACTGACTCTAGCAATTCTACGCTGACCTCACCATCTGGAAAGTGCTCAGCAACAGATGCAGCAAGTGGGATATGCAGTTCCTGAGCGATCGTGTTCGCCAATGTCGGATTAGCTGTACCAGCAAAGAGGATGAGATTATCCATAACTAAAAAATTATGAATTATGAATTATGAATTATGAATTATGAAATTTTCAGCAAAAATCATTCATAATTCTTCTATTCAGGAGTATGCAGTTGATGATGAGTGCTGATTAATTCAAATCTCAAAACTTAAAAACTTTTAATTTTCAACTTTTTCCCATTCTGGCTTTTAATTGCCATTCCAAGTCGTAGGCATTAACAAGTAGTCTAGGGAGATTTTGCCTGTACGCAGCCATTCATCCATTTCTGGCGGAGGTTGGACGCAATTGAGGTGCGATCGCAACTCTTCTCCTTCTAAAACTTCTTTTTCTAAAAGCGCTTGAGCTGTTTTTTCTAACAATTCCCGATTTTTGTCTAAAATCTTTAGGGCCATGCAGTGTGCCCCATCTATGATTTCTTTAACTTCCTGGTCAATTTGTTCGGCAATTTTCTGGCTAACTGCGCGGCGAGGATTAGTTAAATTCTCTAAAAATTCTTGTTGAATCTTCTCGAAGGCGATGGGGCCAAGGCTATTGCTCATACCATAAAGGGTGACAAATCGTTCTGCCAGGTCAGTTGCTTTTTGGATGTCATCGCTGGCACCAGTAGACACCCTGCTAAAAATTAACTCTTCCGCGGCTCTTCCACCCAACAACGTGACGATTCGTCCGCGAATTTCATCTTCTGTCATCAAAAACCGGTCTTCTTCTGGCAGTTGCAGAGTGTAACCCAAAGCACCTACGCTCCGAGGAACAACGGAAATTTTTTCGACGCTACCAGTTCCGGGCATTAGTGTTGCAATCAAGGCGTGACCGACTTCGTGATAAGCAACCGTTTTTTTCTCACTTTCATTGAGAACGCGAGATTTTTTCTCTAATCCCGTTAACACTCGCTCAATCGCTTCTTGAAAATCAGCCATGGTCACTGTTTCATGATTGCGACGAGCTGCTAGCAATGCTGCTTCATTAACGAGGTTGGCTAAGTCTGCACCTGCAAACCCTGGAGTCCGAGCAGCTAATTTCGACAAATCTACATCAGGTGCTAGTTTCACATTTTTGGCGTGGATTTTCAGAATCGCTTCCCGACCGATTCTATCTGGACGATCCACTACAATTTGACGGTCAAATCGACCAGGACGACGCAGTGCAGGGTCTAAAACTTCTGGACGGTTGGTAGCAGCAAGGAGAATTACCCCTGTATTCGGATTGAAACCATCCATCTCGGAAAGCAGTTGATTGAGGGTCTGTTCGCGTTCGTCGTTACCGCCCAAATGTAGACCGACGTTAGACCGGGACTTACCTAAGGCATCTAATTCATCGATAAAAACGATACACGGTGCTTGGTGTTTTGCTTGTTCGAACAAATCTCGTACCCGTGCAGCACCAATACCCACAAATAACTCGATAAACTCAGAGCCAGAAATACTGAAGAATGGAACTCCAGCCTCGCCAGCAATGGCTTTTGCTAGGAGAGTTTTACCAGTTCCCGGAGGACCTACCAGCAAAACACCTTTGGGAATTTTTGCACCCAAGCGCGTATACTTTTGAGCGTTTTTGAGAAAATCAACTATTTCTTGCAGCTCTGCTTTGGCTTCATCAACTCCAGCAACATCCTCGAACTTCACACCCGTATCGCCTTCTGAGTAAATGCGAGCATTACTCTTGCCAACTCTCAGTGCAGCCGGGCCACCCATCTGACTGCGGCTAAGCAACCATCCCCAGATGCCAAAGAAAATTAATGGTGGTAAAGTCCAGCTGAGTAAAGTTGAAATCCAGCCAGTGTGACTGGGGGCTGGTCCTGAGAACTCGACATTATGCTCGCGCAGGATTTTGGGTAACTCTGAATCTTGTGGTACTGGTGAGGTAACAAACACTTGTTTGTTAGACTTACCACCTGGTTGATTTGAGGATTGCTCTGCTTTAAGTTCGTACTCAATGCGGTTAGAATCAACGATCGCCCGAGCAACTTTACCTGACTCCACCTGAGAGATAAATTCGCTGTAGGGTACGCGGTTATGGGGAGATTCTGTCAACAGAAGTACATTCAGGAATATCAGTAATGCCAACCACAGCAGCGCACTACAGCCCAGACGTTGCGGTTCAGGTGTTTTAACTTGGCGATCGCCATTAGTTTCCACAGGCATATTTGATTGCTCCTTTTTTTGGGATGTTGTTTGTTGTTTGTTGTTTGCACCACTAACTACCAACCACCAACCAACAACCACTAACTAAATGAGTGACATAGCATGAATGTGCAAATCTCGATCCCTTTTTGTTGTCAGATAATGCTTGAACCATTGACTTGCCAGTCGTCCTACTTCTTGGAGCGCTCCTGGCTCATCAAAATTATGAGTTGCTCCTGGAATCATTTCTAACTGTTTCTTCTGAGCAGAAATTAACGCTAATGCATCCTGATTCATCGCAATTACTGGCAAATCGTTGCTCCCTACAATTAATAGTGTTGGAGATTGCACGTAGGAAAGTGCTTCGCACACTAAGTCAATTTGGCCACTGCGTGAGACAATCGCCCCAACACTCATGGGATGTTCTGCTGCTGCTAGCAATGCTGCACCACTACCAGTCCCGTGCCCGAAATAACCAACCTTGAGATTGCTGGTGATGGGATTGTCAGCTAGCCAGTCTGTTATTCCTGCTAAGCGTGCGGCTAGGTGTTTGATATCGCAGCGATAATGCTTGGTTCGCAGGTCAATAGCTTCTTCCTCTTTTGTCAGTAAGTCAATTAAAATAGTTGCTAGTCCTGCTTGACGCAGAATATGAGCAAGATAGCGATTGCGGGTACTGTATCGGCTGCTACCACTATGTGCAAACAAAACAATCCCCTCGGCAGCTTCAGGCACGATCAGTTCTGCTTGCAAATAAACTGAGCCAATCTCCGCTGCAACTATCTGTTCTTGCGGGCTACGTGTATACACTGAATTCATCGATTTCCCCTCCGAGTAGATCATAGGGACTCTGAAGAAACGCGGGGAATTAGCAGGTAGGGTGCTGGCCGAGATAGGAAGAATTTAGAATATACCTCCTGGCTCCTTGCTTTTACTCTCTACCCTTAGCATGGCTGGCTTTCTTCAATTAGTTAATACTGACTGCAAACTGCTTTGCCAAAAGTTCACGTACTTCTTCATCGGTTGTTTGCGAGAAGTTTTCATACCAAAGACCAATCGCATTCATTGGTTCTGGTGTTAACAGGCACACTACTTCGTCTACTTCGGCTTGCAGTTCTCTATAAGTTTCTGGGGGTGCTACTGGAACTGCAACAATAATGCTTTGAGGCTGCTGCTGTCGCAAAATAGCAATCGCAGCACGCATGGTGGAACCTGTAGCAATACCGTCATCTATCAAAATCACTGTGCGATTGCGCACGTCAAGCGGCGGACGTTCGCCTCGATAAACGCGATCGCGGCGCTGCAATTCTCGCAATTCTTTGGCTGCTACTTCATCTATGGTTTTACTAGATATACCTAACCAACTGATCACATCGTAATTTAATACTCTCACACCACCAGCAGCG
>JANZYY010000275.1 GCA_026419705.1 Fischerella sp. | reverse complement strand
GCGTTATTGCCAACCCCATCTGCAAATCCTGCTGATGCTAATGTTAAACCTAACTCCCAAGCTACTAATACCCTTATCAATCTCCAATTAGTTCACATACTCAAAGAACATTCAGGAAGCGTTAAATCTCTAGCATTCGCTCCTGATAACCAAACTCTTGTGAGCGGCGGTTCAGAAAACGATGGTGTCATCCGTTTTTGGAGCACAAAAACAGGCAAACGAATTGGAATCATTCGCAAAGCCCAAAAAACAACCGTAGAATCAGTGCTGATTTCCCCAAATGGTCTAACTTTAGCTAGCTGTAGTAATGATTACACCATTAATCTTTGGAACCTAAAAACCAATAAATTTAGCCGCTCTTTGATCGGGCATAACAGTAACGTACTATCTCTAGCTGCAACTCCCGATGGAAAAATCCTCGCTAGTGGTGGTTTAGATGGCATTCGTCTATGGGATTTGCTTCAACAGCGCCCATTAGCTACCTTAGTACACTACAACAATATCTCTAAAATAGCGATTGGTCCTGGTGGTCAAATCCTTGCCAGTGGTGACACAAAAGGTGTGGTGAAACTATGGAATTTGAATTCTGGTCAACTTATCCGTGAGTTTACAGCTCATTCTAAAGTAGTTAGCGGTATAGCTTTCACACCAGACGATCAAACTCTAGTTACTGCTAGCCATGATGGCACGATTAAACTTTGGCATGCCAAAACTGGAGATTTAGTTAGCACTCTCACTGCTGACAAAAACAGGATGAGTCACAAAGATGGGATCAATGCGATCGCTATCAATCCAAATGGTCGTATTTTAGCTAGTGGTGGCAAACAAGGCATAGTGCAACTGTGGGATTTGACTACAGGAAAATTACTCAATACACTGGACGGACATACTGATTGGGTAAGTGCGATCGCTTTTAGCCCTGATGGACAAATGCTCGCTAGTGGCGGATACGACAAACAAATTATGATTTGGCGTAGTCAAACTAAGTAAATCATCCAGAGCGCAGCAACTTCTCTGAGGAGTGAGCCAATGCACTATTTCTCCTTGAAAATGGAAAATGGGAATTTTCAAGACTTACTTTCCTTTTTTTATAAGAGACAGGAACACTAATTCGGCCATCTTCAAATGAAAAGAAAGACAAGGAGAACAAGGAAAGGAGGACACCTGAGAGGGTATGAGAGGGTATTTTATCACCCTTCTGCCAACTGCCGGATGCCTTCGTTCATTTAAAAGTTTCAGATCTCCCTCCCTTAGAAAGGTAAGGCTCATTCATGGTCAACGGAGAAAATACACAACCTCGATTCCTCCATCTCACCTTTGATAAAGTGTTCAACGCTGCATGCTTAGCTTAGATTTCCTCTGACTACTCGGGAATGAAACGTTAAAAATTAAAAATTCAATCTTCATTTTTCATTTTTCATTTTTAATTAAGCGAAGCATCTCCATCTTCATCTCTACATACTGAATTGACGTGCTAGGAGCGCATCCTCTCAGGTTAAGAAAAAGTTATCTTAAATGTAGGTATAGTTAAAAATTTGATTGATAGATATCTCTCTATTTTTTGGATACATGTAATTGAAAAACTATTTAGAAAACGAAATAGTCGGACATAATTAAACGTAAAATTCCAATCAAGGAAACCTTCTCAGAAACATCTTTACCCTTCTGCCTCCTGCCTTATGTCTATTTGATGATTTACTACTACATGAAATAGTCTTTTCTGAAAAATGAAATAGAACATTCATTTTTATGAACATAAAATTACTCAATTTTTCTGGAAATATTTATTTGCTGCGATTAAAGTTTTATTAGGTTTGAAATACAAATCCTAGTCGGTCTCCGGAAAATTTCTGAAATTTGAAAATATTGGCAATTTTGAGGATCTATGATGAGACATCCATTTCACTCAGAGGCTGCTGAAATTAAAGCAACAAGTTTGATATTTGAGGAACTGAGTAACGATGAGAGCCAGAAAGTTGCAGGCGGATTTTCGTTTGATTTTCCAATCAGTAGTAATTGGATATTGAATTTATTTGGCAAATCACAAACAGAGGCTATACCAAAAGGAGAAGTGACTTCATATGAGACTCCTGATGGTAAACTAAGAACCTATACAAAGAGATATTACAATCGGGAAGTCGAAAAAATTTAATCAGAATTTGATCGGACTTCCTGGTAACATTGTATAAATTATATCCTGAGCTAAAACAAAAACCCGTCTAGACGGGTTTTTACTTATCTAGTTAGATTTCGCGTTTTTATAGCAATTCCCTTTAACTGTGAAACATATGTAAATTCCCCCAACCGGCTATGGAGAATCATCAGAGCAATGGTATTACTACTTATTATTTAGATAAAAAAACCCCAAATGGGGTTAGATGAAAGTGTCGAGCAAAAAGTAATACTCAAAGAATATACAACAATCCGAACAGGATGATCCAAATGACGTCAACAAAGTGCCAATAGATTTCGGCGGCTTCTATGCCAAAGTGCTTTTCTTTGGTGTAGTGGCCGGGTTTGAGCGATCGCCACAACACAGCCAGAATAGCTAGCACACCGATAGTAACGTGCAGTCCGTGGAAGCCTGTCAAAACGAAAAATGCACTGGCAAATAAGTTGGTAGTCAGACCAAATTCTAGGTGGTAGTACTCATACAGCTGACCTGCCAGAAAAATAATCCCCATTACAGCAGTGATTGCAAACCACATTTGCACACCCCGCACATTGTTCTTTTTGATGGCGGTATCAGCATTGTGGATGACAAAACTGCTAGAAATCAGGTTGATAGTGTTAATTCCAGGAAGCAGTAATTCTAACTCTGGAGTACCTTCTGGGGGCCAAGCAGGTAATGTGGAACGAAAAGCCAAATATGCTCCGAACAAGCCCATAAAAATCATCCCTTCGGCAAACAGGAAGACAATTAGCCCAAAGAGACGGTAGTCTGGATGTTCTTCGTGATGAGCAACAGCTTCTGCTGTGTGGTGGTAATTCAGGGCTGTTTTTGCTGGGTCAATTGTTTGTTGACTCATGAATCCTTTTTCAACTGTGAATTGTGAATTGTGAATTATGAATTATGAATTCAGCATTCATAACTCATAATTCATCCTTTATTTAGCGTTCGCCTTTCTCAGCAGCGATAGATGGATATGGTTCGTCAGGTTCAGCACGTAAGACGGAGTTAGGACCTGCAGACAAAGCTGGTTCAGTATCGGATAAAGCAACAGCTTCTTTAGTTTTTTCCAAGCCGTAATCGTAGGGACCGGTAGCTAATACTGGAGGTTTGTCAAAATTCTCAATTGCTGGTGGTGAGGTAGTCATCCAATCCAGAGTCAGTGCCTTCCAAGGATTGTTACCAGCCTTAGGTCCGTACATCCAACTCCAAATGACATTGACGATGAACGGCAGTGTTGAAACTGCCAGTATATAAGCACCATAGGTACAGATTTCGTTAAGTAACGTGAATTTGGGGTCATACTGGGCGACGCGGCGGTTCATACCCATCATTCCCAACTTATGCATGGGTAAGAAGGACATGTTTAAACCGATGATCGTCAAGGCAAAGTGAACCTGACCCCAAAATTGATTTAGCATCCGTCCTGTCATTTTCGGGAACCAGTGGTAAAAGCCAGCATAAATGCCCAAAACACTACCACCAAACAGAACGTAATGCAGGTGTGCGACAACAAAGTAAGTGTCGTGGACGTGGATATCAAATGGTACTGACGCTAACATGACACCACTGATACCGCCAATGACAAAAGTGCCAACAAAGCCGATGGCAAATAATAAGGCAGGGCGTTCAAGGTGAAGTTTGCCACCCCAGAGAGTCGCCATCCAACTGAAGATTTTAATACCCGTGGGTACGGCGATGATCATCGTTGTGATCATGAAGAACATCCGCAGCCAACCAGGGATACCACTGGTGAACATGTGGTGCGCCCAGACGATTAAGCCCAAAAAGCTGATGGCAAGACTCGAGTAGGCGATCGCTTTATAGCCAAAAATCGGTTTGCGGGAGTGAACGGGGATCACCTCAGAAATTACCCCAAAGAAGGGCAAAATCATAATGTAAACTGCTGGGTGGGAGTAGAACCAGAACATATGCTGGTAAACTACGGGATCGCCACCGCCAGTGGGGTTAAAAAATGTTGTACCTGCGAACAAATCAAAGGCAAGTAGAATTAGCCCTGCGGCAAGTACTGGCGTAGATACCAGCACCAATGCGGAAGTAGCAAAAGCCGCCCAGCAGAACAAGGGCAATTGATGGAACCCCAAACCAGGCGCACGCATTTTAATAAGTGTTACCAAAAAATTGATTGCCCCCAGGATGGATGATGTACCCAACAGCAGGACACTCATAATCCAAATTCCCTCACCCACCTGACCTGTTACTAGGCTGAGGGGGGGGTAAGAAGTCCAACCTGCATCTGGTGCGTCGCCCACAAGTAAACTAGCAATCAGCATCAAACCCGCTGGGGGAAGAATCCAAAAAGCAAGGGCATTCAAACGGGGAAATGCCATATCCTTCGCCCCGATCATCAGGGGAAGGACATAGTTAGTAAAACCTGCACCTGCTGGCACAATCCACAAGAAAATCATGATTGTGGCGTGCAGTGTAAACAAGCTGTTGTAGACTTCTGGGGTAACAAAATCTACTTCTGGAGTTCGCAATTCCGTACGCACCAAGTCAGCCATTACCCCACCAATACAGTAGAAAATAAAAGTGCTGACTAGGTATTGAATCCCAATGACTTTATGGTCAGTGTTGAAGGTAAAGTATTCCCACCACTTTCTTATTCCTGGTTCTTCAGCCTGGGCAGGAATATTTGCTGTTTCTTGTATCTGTGCTTGTGTCATAAGAAGTTAATTGTTGTTTGTTAGTTAGTTATTGGTTGTTGGTTGTTTTTTCCTAACAACTACCAACAATCAACCAAAAACAAATGACTACTTGTGAAGTTGGTGTAGCGTTTCTGACTGAATTCCCATGTCGTGGATGTATGGAGCAAGAAATTCAGCTGGAGATAGTTCTGCGGGGTTGACAGCAACTGCTTGATTGAGGGTTTCATTACTTGCAACTTGCTGTTCTTGCAACCACGCCTCAAAAGCTTCTGGTTTCTCGACAACAACCTGTGTTCTCATCGCACCGTGGTAAGAACCACACAGTTCCGCACAGATTAGTGCATAACTACCTTCTTTGTTGGGTGTAAAGCGAATCTCGCTTTGCCGACCAGGGATCGCATCTTGCTTGAGGCGAAACTCTGGCACCCAGAAAGCATGAATGACATCGTTTGATGTCATATTAATTTGTACCTCACGTCCTACAGGAACGTGCAGTTCACCAGTGGTTACACCTGTTTCGGGATAGGTGAAAAGCCAAGCATACTGCAAACCTGTAACATTAACTACAAGTGCAGGTGGTTGACCTTCTTTTTCAGGAACAGAACCAATGCTGGGATCAACACTGCCAACACCGGGAGCGTTTTGCTTTTGGGGAATTTGATCGGTATTGCGGACTGCGGCTGTGCTTGGATCTTGCATTCCCCGGTCGGACTCTTCCTGATTGATGTTCAGTTCACTGCTTGGAGGTGTATCAGTTAAAGTCGCCGCGATCGCTGCTCCTGGCATTTTCATTGCTTGTGAGGCAATGGGGGCTTCGTGTACGGCATGGAGACTGAAACCGCCAATTGAGTTGTAAACATCGAAACTATATACAGAAATACCGAGGACGATAATAGCTGGAATTGCTGTCCAGAGGATTTCTAATGGTACATTCCCATGAATAGGCGGGCCGTCTTGATTATCACCCGCACGCCGGCGATATCTAATTACGGAGTAGATCAAACCACCTTCAACGATCAAAAATATACCTGTGGACACGGTCATCATTGTGTTAAATAGACCGTCCACCAATAAAGCTTCATCGGAGGCTGCTGTTGGCAAGAGGCCATGATGTTGACCGTACCAAAGGCTGACCAATGTCAGCAGGATGCCAATGAGTAGTGTCCAGATTGAACTTGGAATTTTCACGGTTAATTAGGGTTAATGACTTTACTACGTTGGACAGAACTGCTCACTTACTACGGTAGTCCACCCTAAAAGACATGGAGGGTAACAGCGTAAAATTTTTATGATTTTTTTTGTTTGATGGTCTAATCTTCAGATAGTCTGCAACTTCCACTTTAGCGACTACGCAAAAAGTTATGGCATAATCCTGTCTTTTTGGTTGCCGCAGTCAAAATTCCATGTAGCATATAGTTGCTCACTTTCTAATTATGCCAGCAAGTATAGGAGCGATCTGGCGATCGCCACCACGTTATTTTCCTACGGTAATACCAATTCTCTATAATCTCCCAACAGATCGAAACCCCACATCAGGTCGTCCCCACGTCCTTACGTCATTTCTGTAGAGAGGCGTATAGCAGCGTGTCTCTACTTTCGAAGAATTGGCATTACTTGTTGTACCACCTTTCCCGATTCTTTATAGCCCCCCTTTGTAAGGGGGAATGGGGAGATCTACATACGTTTCATAGTTAAAGGAAATTAGTATTACTCAGCAAAAACTCCTGACTGTTTCATCTCAGATCTAGCCAGAGTTGGTACTGGAAAAATACGGGAGTACAGACTTGAAGGCTGCTGTTGGGCTACAACTGATTGAAACTGGCGAGCATGAGCAGCAACTTCTACAGTCTTGACATCATAAGTTTGTGTGACCAATTTAGGATACAAACCA
>JANZYY010000274.1 GCA_026419705.1 Fischerella sp. | reverse complement strand
TAACTAAATATGGCTCCAAGGTAAACTTGCTGGTACGCTCCGACAAAATGCGGGCTTCTAAAGCCATGCAAGACCGCGTTTTGAATAATCCCAAAATCCATGTTCACTGGAATACTGAAGCCGTGGATGTATTCGGTAACGGTCACATGGAAGGGGTGAGAATCCGCAATAATAAGACTGGCGAAGAAAGCGAACTGCACGTTAAAGGTTTATTCTACGCTATTGGTCACACTCCCAACACTTCTTTGTTTAAAGGACAAATAGAACTTGATGAGTTAGGTTACATTGTCACTAAACCTGGCTCACCAGAAACAAGTGTAGAAGGTGTTTTTGCTGCTGGTGATGTACAGGATCGTGAATATCGCCAAGCCGTCACAGCAGCAGGTAGTGGTTGTATGGCAGCGATGTTAGCAGAACGGTGGTTGTCTGCCAATAATTTAATTCAGGAGTTTCATCAGGTAGTGCAAACTCCAGATAATGAATTACAGCCTCAGTCAGCTGCAAGCAAAACTCCCACCGACACTGAATTTGATATTAATGCAACACGCCACGAGGGGGGTTACGCTCTGCGCAAGCTTTTCCATGAAAGCGATCGCTTACTAGTGGTCAAATACGTCGCCCCCGGTTGCGGTCCTTGTCATACTCTCAAACCCATATTAAACAAAGTAGTCGATGAATTTGACGGCAAAATCCACTTTGTAGAAATTGATATCGACAAAGACCGAGAAATTGCTGAAAATGCTGGCATTACCGGAACTCCCACAGTTCAGTTCTTCAAGAATAAGGAACTGTTAAAAGAACTCAAAGGCGTGAAGCAAAAGAGCGAGTATCGACAGTTGATTGAAAGTAATTTGTAGTCGTCGCTGCGCGAAGCAAAAACCTCTGTAGAGACGCGAAATTTTGCGTCTCTACATTTGTATAATTCTCGTCGCCAAAATTAGATTTGAGATTGTTACGACCACAGATGCACATAGATAAATCATCGGTGTGTATCTGTGTTTTGTAGTGGTCGAATTTTATTAAAACAGAAATGAAGGTGCGTTAAACTTCATTAACGCACCCTACTTTATACTTGACAAAATTGCTCTCAAGCCTCAACACTCATAACTCATACCAGGTTGCGTTCAGATATAGCAATAGTAATTCGTGCCCTCTCCCCTTCCCCTCTCCCAATTTGTCTCCCAATTTGGGAGAGGGGTGCCGACAGGCGGGGGGAGGGAAGTACTATCTTTGACTGCAACTTAGTATCAAATCTGATTTTTCAGACGCTTGATGGTGCGTCTTTCCCAAACCTATGACTGTTGTAAAAACTCAACTGCCAAGATTTTTTAGTTTCTTTAAGAATCCCAACCTTTCTCAGCAATTGATGCTTGTGGGGTTAGTAATAACACTTTTATTCATATTCCTGGCGGTGTTTGCTCCTCTATTTCAGGCTTGGGGATGGCTGCAAGATCCCACAGATTTTTTAAGTAACCCCATTCACAGCCCACCTTCATCCAAGCATTGGTTTGGTACTAGTCGTCTTGGCTATGATGTCTTCTCGCGAACAATATTTGGTGCACAAGCAGCATTGCAGGTGGTTTTGCTAGCAACAGCGTTGAGTATGGTTGTGGGTGTCCCCTTGGGCATGGTGAGTGGCTATGTTGGCGGTAAATTAGATAAGATACTGCTGTTCCTGATGGATAGCATTTACACTCTACCAGGGCTACTACTTTCGGTAACGTTGGCATTTGTGGTGGGACGAGGGATATTCAATGCAGCGATCGCCATTAGTATTGCTTACATTCCCCAATACTACCGTGTTGTTCGCAATCACACGGTGAGCGTGAAAACAGAAGTATACATCGAAGCAGCCCAAGCGATCGGCGCGAACACCTGGCAGGTGCTTTCTCGTTATCTCTTTTTCAACGTTATTCAAAGCGTACCCGTACTATTTACCCTCAACGCCGCTGATGCGATTTTGGTGTTGGGTGGTCTGGGATTTTTGGGTTTAGGATTACCCGAAGAAGTACCAGAATGGGGACGCGATTTAAAGCAAGCTTTGGAAGCCCTACCCACAGGTATTTGGTGGACTACCCTTTTTCCTGGATTAGCGATGACATTGATGGTGGTAGGGTTATCTCTACTAGGTGAAGGGTTAAACGAATTTGTCAATCCGCGTTTGCGGAAAGAAAATGGAATCCGGAAATAGTGATTGGTTGTTTGTTGTTTGTTGTTTGTTGTTTGTTCCAACCAACAAGCAACCAAGAACACTAGATTCGATTTGCTATTCTGGATATTTGTTGTAGTTTTTAGTGAGAGATTTGTGTGAACGATAAACTTTCTTTAGTTGCTGCTACAGCCGGCGGTTTTATGCTTTCCGTTGCTTTAGCTGGTATTTTACGAGGTGCGCCAGTTACATCCTGGCAGGTGCAAGCAAATGTGGGTTCAACTCCGGTTATGTATGTAACTCGAACGACAGCATATGCAAGTGAAATCACCCAAAAACATAGTAACCACAGATAATTATTCGTTGGTTGTTGTTCGTTGGTTGTTGTTTGGACAACTAACTACTAACCACTAACCACTAACTACTAACCAAACAAGTGTGGTGACACGAGAAGTAATTGGTATTGACTTGGGGGGAACAGCAATTAAGCTGGGACGGTTTACAGCTGATGGCACTTGCCTAAAATCCTTGACTGTAGCAACTCCCCAACCAGCAACCCCAGAAGCAGTAATAGCAGTGATGGTAGATGCGATCGCACAACTCGATCCTGAAAATCAAGCAGTTGCCATTGGTGTTGGTACTCCTGGCCCTGCAGATGCAGCTGGACGCATTGCCAAAGTCTCCATTAATCTGCCAGGATGGCACGATGTTCCCCTTGCTGATGCTTTAGAAGCAAAAATTGGCAAACCAGCGATTGTTGCTAACGATGCCAATTGTGCCGGTTTAGGGGAAGCTTGGTTAGGAACCGGTCGCCACTTTCAAAACTTCATCTTGCTGACTTTAGGAACAGGCGTTGGTGGTGCGATTATCCTTGATGGCAAATTGTTTATAGGGCATTACGGAGCAGCTGGCGAGTTAGGTTTAATCAGCTTCAACCCTGATGGTCCAATCTGTAAGAGTGGGAACCAAGGCTCTTTAGAACAGTATGTCTCTGTCAGCGCAATCCGCCGCCGCACTGGCAAAGAACCAGCCGCATTGGGGGCTTTAGCAAAAGCAGGAGACGCCAAAGCTTTGGCATTTTGGCAAGAATACGGTCGAGATTTGGGTATCGGTTTAACAAGCTTAGTTTACGTGCTGACACCGGAAGCGATCGTCATTGGTGGCGGTGTCAGCGCTAGCGCCGAATTTTTCTTACCAGCTGCCAAAGCCGAAATTGAGAAGCGAGTTTTGCCCACCTCTCGCGTAGGTTTACAAATCTTGCCAGCCGAATTAGGTAATTGTGCGGGCATGTTGGGTGCAGCAAAATTGGCATGGCAGAAGGTTAGAGGGGAGAACGATTACTAACAACCAACAACCACTAACCACTAACCACTAACTATTGACCATTGACCAATTCAATTTTTTGCAAATCTTGTAGTACTTCGGTGGCTGATTGATAGCGATCGCTAAAATGGTAGCGCACCATCTTATCTAAGATCGCTGCTAATTTTTTGCTAACTTTCGCTCGGTGACGCCATTCTATAGTGCCGCTTTTGGGATCGGGATGAAGTTCGTGTGGCATGATCCCGGTTATTGCTTGAATGGCAATCATCCCCAAGGCGTAAATATCGCTGCACAAGCGGGGATGACCTGCAAATTGTTCTGGTGGTGCATAACCCCGCGTACCAATAGCTACTGTTGCCAATTCGGTCTGTTCAGCTGTTGGTGGTTGCATCATCTTGACCGCACCAAAGTCAATAAGTACCAAGCGATTATCTGTATCGCATCTAATAATATTACTCGGTTTGATATCTCGATGAATGACGCGATGTTCGTGAACAAACGCCAGAACTTCTAAAATCCCCCTAAGCATCTCGATAACATAAAATTCATTTTGTACGTCATGATTTGGTGGTAATTCTTCACTGAGAGCATGTCCAGAAATATATTCTTGTACTAAATAAAATTGATGATTTTCTTCAAAATATGCCATTAGTTCTGGAATTTGATGATGTTTGCCCAAAACTTCTAAAATTTCTGCTTCTGCATCAAACAATCTTCTGGCAACTTGCATGAATTTTGTATCTCGGCGAGCTGGCATGAGTTGTTTGACAACGCAAACAGGAGCGCCTGGACGCTGTGTATCTTTAGCCAAATAAGTACAACCAAATCCACCCGAACCAAGTACTCTTGTGATTTGGTAACGTCCACCTATAATAAAGTCACCAGTTGTCTTTTCCGGGTGCTCAAGTCTGTCAGCAGAATGAACGTGTTTGTCGTAGATGTGTGTAGTTTCTTTTAACAGTGTATTTAATTGTTCGATTGCTTCTTTTTGTTTTTCAACTTGCAGGATAATTACTTTAGTTTGCTGTTGAGTTTGGTAGCTAGTATAAGCCATAATACTAACACTACTCAAGACAACAGCCAGCGCGGGGGGGATCAAAGGCATCCACACCCCTTGCAAAAACAACAAATAACATACTCCCACCAAGCCACTCAAAGATATGCCACCAGCCAAACCTAGGCGCAAGGGAGATGGCAACTGCCATGCTAAGACACTACCCACAAATGCCCAGCTTAAAATCCATAAAGCTTCTACCCAGTCGGGTAAGTACCAAATTAGGGGTCGCTGATTCAGTACTGCACTGATAATCTGACTTGCCATTTGTGCATGAATGAATACAGCTGGTAATCTCTGTGGATGCTGTGGCGAAGCGCTGTAGGGTGTATAAAAGCCTGGATGGACGCTACGAGCAGTACTACCGACGATCGCAATACGGTCTTTTACCCAATTGGGGTCTACCCGACCTTGTAAAACTTGTGTAACAGTTACTTGCTGGGCAAAATGAGAGGGATCGCGGTAATTCAGCAGTATTTGATACCCTCTTGCATCTATGTTTTCATAGCCACCTGAATTTTCTTGCAAAGGTGGAAATGAATTTTTACCCAAATAAAAATGTCCTGTATCGGTGAAATGGAATTCGATACCTTGTCTTTCTAGATAATTAATTGCTAGTAAGGTAGCAAATGAAATTTGTGTTGTACATTTTTTGTCATCGGAACCAGCAAATAGCAAACTACGACGAACCACACCATCATCATCAGAAATGATATCGCTAAAACCGACTTGGTCGATTGGGAAATTTGGTGGCGGTGGAATTTCTGAGCTATCTATGCTGCTGAATGTACAATAAGTAATAACGTTATCTCGATTTTTAAGATTAGCACCCAAGTTTTTCTGCTTGGAACGGTCGATACTTAACCCAATCACACGCGGTTGATATGATTGTAACTTTGCCAATAATTGATTGATGGTGTTATCTGGCAGAGAAAAATCTTCTGACTTTAAATCATCTTCAGTAACGGTGACTAATAAAATCCGAGGATCCAATGCTTCTGGGGGGCGTACCCGCAACATCTGGTCATAAGTGCTTAATTCCCAAGCCTGCAACCATTTGAGATGACGAACACCCAGTATTAACATGGTGACTCCCACGCTGGTTACAAGAATAGTTTGCAGCCAGTTTTTAATGGTAGTGTTCTGAGAACACTTTTCTTTTGTGAAAGTTGTGCGAAATTTGCTGAATAGCCCTGTAATCACAGTTTTGTGGCAGTAGCCCAAATTTGGTAGATGGTGCAGGTAGGGAATTACCCCAAGTATTCTCAATGTAGCAAGTTGTTGGTGGTTGTACCAGACGTGCCATGCCACGTCTGTACATTGGTTAGTGGTTAGCCATAATATCAAGTCCGGACGTCAATTTATGTTCCTACTATTCCACCACACTAATTACGATGGGTAAGGGAACGAACTACGAAGGACACAAAGAGCGCCAAGGAAGAGGGAAAGAAGAGAAATTGAAAATTTGATTCACCTATCAAAATCAATGTGGTGAAGTACTACTGGTTGCTCGCAAAAGTTTTGATCGGTCAATTTATTTTCAATTCCTCTTGTTTCCCTTCTTTCTTTGCGTCCTACCCTTACGGTCAGCTGCTACGCCTCTACGTTATTTTACTTCTCAAAATTAATGCGATAGACCACTACTGCGATCGCAACTATTTAGGTAATACCCCAATTACCAATTACCCATTACCAGCCTCAACGGATAGTATAAGTGTTCAAACGAACATAATGATATCAATCACTTGTAGTCTATCCACAGCAGGGTGATAATTAACGCTGTTGGTTTTGACACAAAAAGGGAGAAAATTTATGGAGCACGACTTTAAAGCGCTGGCTGAACTTTATAAAAACGCGCTCCTCAACGATGTACTGCCATTTTGGGAAAAATACTCGCAGGACTGGGAGCAAGGGGGCTATTTCACCTGTCTGGATCGTGAAGGCAAGGTTTATGACACAGATAAGTTTATCTGGTTGCAAAACCGCCAAGTTTGGACTTTTTCCATGCTTTGCAACCAGTTAGAAAAGCATGACAACTGGTTGAAGATTGCTAGCAATGGTGCTAATTTTCTCGCTCAACATGGCAGAGATACCGACGGTAACTGGTACTTTGCCCTCACTCGTGAAGGCAAGCCATTAGTTCAACCCTACAATATATTTTCTGATTGCTTTGCTGCAATGGCATTTAGCCAATATGCCCTCGCCTCTAGTCAAGATTGGGCTAAGGATCTGGCTATGCAGGCCTACAAC
>JANZYY010000273.1:6515-6779 GCA_026419705.1 Fischerella sp. | reverse complement strand
GTCAAGGGCACAAGGGGTTGTCTCAACTTAACTGCTAAATCCCTTAAAGTCCAACTGCCGTTTGCCATCGCGGTGAGGTTCTGGTAAGCAAGCTGTGAAGTCTGCTGTCGCAGTCCTTCGTTGTCCCAAATCACGGGAGCTAGATTCGGGGAAAAGCCAGCTAAACCAGCTTGTTGCCAGACTACCCAAGCTTTCTCTGCTTGCTGCCAGGCCCGATCGATCTGTAGCGAAACCAGCGTCGAGTCAATCAGGTCTTGAGGAAAC
>JANZYY010000273.1:0-6505 GCA_026419705.1 Fischerella sp. | reverse complement strand
AAACTTACTGTAACTCAGTTGCATTTCTGAATGCTGGCGGGGTAAGTGTACTGTCTGGATAATATCGAACAACAGTTCTAGAATGTTTCCTCCCACGATTGCTGCTAACTTTGCTGGCTGCATTTTTCCCTGTTTGACCTGATTTAACAGAGAACTGTAATCCCAATTTGCAGGACGCTCTGTTTTCTGCTGAAAAGACTCAACTGCCAATTGCGGACAGTGTTGATACAACTGTCGATTCCAACGACGGAGCGGATGCAACTCACCAGCACCCCAAGTTAAGCAACCCAGGCGAAAAAATAAACTCCACATCGCTCCTCGGTTACCTGGAACGCTTAAATCCAGACGACCTGAAATTTTATCTCTACTAAAAATCTGAATGTACTTAGCTAGCTCATAACTATTTTCTACTTTGTAAGTCGCGATTGGGACGTCTATCGATCTTACAGATGAAGGTGTCAACATTGGTGAAAAGTTAGAGTTGTAATAAAGCTTATTTCCAGGCTGAAACACCGAGTCTTTATAGGTATAAAAAATAAAACATAGGATGTTGATATTTCCCATGCTCTATGCTCGATTTCCCAAGTTATCAATAGGAATCCTTTTCACCCTGGCAGGGGATTGGTTTTATTACCGACTTGACTGTGATTTTAAATAAATTAGCACCCTTAATTTTGGTAATTTGACACGCCTGTAATTTTGGATTTTAAACTAAAGTCAATTTTGAGATACAAGTGGGAAATACACAAGAACAATATCTTATAACCAAAGTTACAAATTATCAAATTCATCAAGCTATTATCAAGTTACTCAATGAGATTTTGCACCATTTCCAGTCGGAGTCAAAGGCTGTAATTTTTGTTCAACCTAGTAACAAGGATTTGGAAACTATATCCCTAGGACTATTAAAGTCACGAGTCATCAGTTATCAAGCAATTATCATGTTGTAAAAACTCGGCGATCGCGTACAAATGTATTTATACTATTGTTACAACAACCGTGCATTTAAAATAATGAACCGAATGTGAAAAAATGGTATAATAAATTACATAAAACCAAAATTTTCTGGAAGCTTACATGCAAAAACAAATACTTAAATCCTAAGTACTGCCGCTCAGCGGCTACATTCGTAGATTCGGAAAAATACCAATGAGAAGCATTTTCCCAAAGTAAAAAAGATGAAATAATAAGCGTTGCAGAGACGGGGGGATGATTTTATTTTCTCTTTTAATCGAACAACTCAATCCTTGGTGTTCTTGGCGTCTTGGCGGTTCATTTTTCATCCGCATTTTATGCAACGCCAAATTATAAATCAATACAGTTAGCTAGTACAATTCAATCTTTGCAGATTTCCCATTATCCTGCTTAAAAAGCAATATGTTTCTGTGAGTGATATTGATTCCTCAAAGATCCTCCCACCCTACTTAGAAAGGCAAAGCTGATTTTCCACCAATAAATACTTATATTAACTAATACCAATTTCGTTTGACTGGGAAACACGTGTAGATTTCTCCAACCGGCTATAGAGAATGATTTGTGTCAGACATAGAGAAATGGTATCAGACTTTTCTTTTTTAGAATTAGATAATCCTAGTTTTTTGAGGGGGCAATACCCAATTAATTTCTTTAATTTCTGCCTTTCTGAAGAGGGGTTAGGGGTATTTGCCTTAACTGAACTGTATTGCTTTATAAATTTGTTAGTAATTGGGCAATTTGCTGATTAATATTTGTCACATCAAAACGCTGACTGGCGGTGATACGGGCACGATGAGCGATAGTTGCTACATTCTCTGAATTGCGAAGACAATCATTAATTACTTGTGCGAGTTCTTGGGATTTGCCTGGTGTGACTAAAAAGCCATTAATACCATGCTCTACTAATTCTACTGCACCGCCTGCTTTTGCTGCGACTACAGGTTTTCCACACAGCATCGCCTCTACAATCACCCTTCCAAAAGGTTCAGCCGCTGTCGAGGTATGGGCTATTAAGTCACAAGCTGACATCAATTGGGGAATATCTGAACGAAATCCTAAAAATTTAACTCGGTTTTCTAGTCCCAGTGTAGTAACTTGTTGATGCAACTTTTGGACATATTCTTGTTCGCCAAACAGTGCATCACCGACTAAAATTGCTGTTACTTGTTGAGGACATTGTACAATTGCTTCAATTAATATATGTTGCCCTTTCCAAGGTGCAAGACGGCTGAAGTGTCCAACTACAAATTTCCCTTCTAGTCCCAGTTTTTGCCTAGTTTGATTAACAACCAACTCATCTATTTGATAATTTTGGGGATCAAAACCGTTGTAGACAACTTTGCTGATATCTGGACGTCCTCCCGCTTCTATAAATGCTGTTTTACTTGCTTGGGAGTTAGCAATTACTAATGAGGCGCGATTTGCAGCAGTGACAGCAATGCGACGGTTGATTTTGCTGAAATGCTCAGGAGAAAGAATATCGTGTAAATGATAAACCAGAGGACGACGGCTCAAAAAACTGGCGATCGCTCCAACTACCAATGCTTTTTGAGTATTGGCGTAAATTAGATCGTAGGCACGAGCTGTTTGCACTACTTTTGCAATCAACGGTACAAGTTGCCCAATACTTGCCAACCCTTGTGCTAAAGAACTTTGTTTGCGAACTTGTATGTTTTGAGTGGTCAGAACTTGAACCGGGATGTGATTTTCTGCTAGTAAGGTTTTGAAAGAGCCATCAGCAAATAGACCAACTAAACAGTTATCTCGATAAGGTTTAGCGATATCTATCAGGCATAGTTCTGCACCCCCTGGTTTACCGCTTTGGTCTAAAAACAGAATTTTCATAATTTTACCCTTTCACCTTTCTAGTATTAAGAGGTTATTTATTTGACATGTTGCACCCTTCTCAACAAAACAAGAGCCAGGATCTGCTAAATTCTCGTAACCAGGTTGAAGGGTGGTCATGAGGGAGTTTTTTTGCAAGTCCCTAAAAAGGTAGATACCCATACTTGATACAACCCTGCAATTGTCCTCCACGCCACGCCAAATCCATTAAACACTGAGTTAAGCTGACTTTATCATGGACCTTTAGCAGCAAGAAGCGCAAAGGAAACATTACCCCTGTTCTGACAAAACTCTTCCATGACATCAGTTGAGGCATTCCCATAGGTCGATGCTTTTTATACAACAAAGCTTCCTGACGGCCCATGTTCCAAGCACGACGGCATATACCAATTATGCTGTTGCGAAATCGATAATGAACTACTGCATCTTTGACTTCATGCGGTTTTATCCCTGCTTGTTGAAGTCTCCAAGAGTAGTCAACATCGTCGAGTATAAAAATATTTTCATCGAAACCACCAATAGCTTCATGTAGCGAACGCTTGACACCAAGGTTGCAGCCACTTTGTAATGGCAGATATGGGTGATTCATAAATATTCCATCACCTTCTTCGCAACCGTAGACTTTCACTATCCAAGGTTCATTTAGTTTCCAATGTTCATTTCGACCTCCGACCAGGTCGTACTTAGAGAGTGCTTTACCCATCGCTGCTACCCAGCCAGGGGCTACTTCGTCATCTGCGTCGCAAAATACCAAGGCTTCTCCTTTGGCAACACTTGCACCAACATTGCGGGCGTGTGCGGCTCCTGGTTTTGAAGATGCATCAACAATTTGCAGCTTGGGTAAACGTTCTTGGTACTTTTGGGCGATCGCTACTGTCCGATCGCTAGATCCATTGTCTGCAACGATCACTTCCCAAGGTTCAGACCATTCCTGCTTTGCTAGCGCTTCCAGTTGCAAGGAAATAGTATCTGCTGCATTTAAACATGGTATGATTACGCTTAATTTCATAGGTAATTACATCCCCGAGCGTCATTACTGATTTTGTGTTTCTGGAAGTCAAAGCCCAATACAGTTGGTGTTAGTGCTCTTTGTATCTTGGTGTTTTAGTGGTTTAAAGACGATCTCGATTACCACAAACACACTAAGACAGCAAGACAAATTAATCATTTCCAGACTTGCATCACCCTCTTTTTTAGAGGGGTATATGGATGGTTAGGCTAATATAACTTTCCTGACCTCTTGGGCGATTTTATGCCAATCAAAATTAGCAGTGACATACTGGCGACAAGCTTCTCGTGAAGGCGTTGGCACTTTTTTTAGTAATACCTGTTCTAATTTTTCAGCAATAGCTGAGGCTTCCGTGGAAGAAGTGATTAACTGTGGTGAAAATGGTTCTATAATTTCTGGCATTCCACCTACAGGGGTACATAAGACGGGAGTACCACATGCAAGGGATTCTACTACTGCCAATCCAAATCCTTCAAAAGACTGACTGGGCATGACGCTTATATCAGCAGCTTGGTAGGCTATGGGCAACTGCTCATCAGGTAAAAATCCTAAAAATTTAACGTGGTCGTTGAGTGCTAATTCTGTTGCTTGTTGTTGGAGTGCTGCTTGCAGATGACCTTTACCGGCGATCGCCAACCAAAAATCAGGAATTCTTGGTTTGATCGCTGCTAGCGCTTGCAACAATTTATCAATTCCAACTCGATGTACTAAGCGGCGGGTTGTAAATATAATTGCCCGATCTTGCGGCCAGCCAAGTTTGGTACGAGCCTCACTGGGTAATAGGTCAGGTTGAAACCGATCGGTATCAACTCCACCAGGAATGATGTGAATTTTTTGCCAAGGAATTTGATAATGTTCGTGCAAGATGTGACCAAATGCTTTACTAAGAACTATAAAGCGATCGCAGCGATTGTAAGTTCTTTTTTCTATGAGCCAATGCTTGAGGAAAACGCTTAATTGGTCATGAACTGCTTCTTGCTTACTTTCAGATGCCCAAGGACCATGAAAATTAAAAGTAATTGGTACTTCTTTGGGCAGTAAATCCAAGATTGGAAAGCTATACAATGCAAAATGCAAATTAATTGCATCTGGTTTGCTGACTCTAGTTTTCTGGAAGTTATTGCGAATTGACCACAGTCGTTTCCAGATCGGACTATTTGGTGAACCCAAGTTAGTTAACTTGATCTGTCGATCGGGTTCAGTTTCTGGTAAACCAACTCCGCATAATTCAATCTTGTCTCGATTTGCTGCTAATTTGTGAGTCAGTTCATATATATATCGTTCCAACCCTCCAGGTGTTGTCGGAAACCAACCTACTCCTACACAGAGAATGTTTGCAGGGAAAATATAGTTTTCTTTTTTACTTTCCATCTGTTTGTTTCCTAGTGGCATTATTGTAATATTTGTCTTAAAAATTATCTGCGCCCAGCTAGTTTCCAGAAAAATATTTTACCTATTAAAAATTAAATTTACAATGATTTTTGGTGATTTATTATACTTTCAATACGGCATAAACTGATATATTTCACTATACCCTGTGGAAATAGCTACTCCTAGAACCAGAGGGATGTTTTACATACAAGATGTGAATAAATGAATATTCAATATAAAAGCTGTTAGCTGCGGTTTATTTTAATTACCAATCACAGCATGGGTGGCTTTAGCTATGATACTTATGAGTACAAAAAATAAGATACCTAGTTTAACCCAGCGCCAACAACCTCCACAACAAACATTTTGATTCATGCTTACCTAGTCAATATCAGACTTTTGGGTATGATAGTTTACTCTTTTATAGAAGAATCTTGGAAGAGCACTGCAACCCAACGATGATTTATATGAAATGTTACCGACGTTTAATTAAACAAATAATGTGTTTTTCATAAAGTTTTCGTGAAATCAAGTATGCTATCTATATTTTTGGCTATTTTTATGTATGTGTATCACGAAAAAAATGATGAATTTGTGCATAGCCAGTGAATATATTGAAAAATCATAAAAGCTCAGGAAATTAGAAGTTATATTTTTGTTAGTATTTTTGAGAAAAATAGAAAGTCAAAATGAAATAAAATTTATGGTTTTTAAGTAATTAGAGATGAATAATAAATTCATGCGTCAGATGAGCAACTTCTACCAAAAGCAACTCAGGAAAATACAGATTTTCAATCAGCGTATCAAGAGCTTATTGAGGACAAGAAATTTTCAACATCATAAAATATTCAAGTTTTTACTTGGTCTGATTGCTGGAGTGACAGCTGCAACGGTCCTTGCGATCTACTTGAATGAAAAGGTTACGCATTCTAGCAATACCTATACAGCACCTGCTATAAACACTGATACAAAACCTTCTAGCAATACCTCTACAGCATCTACTACAAACACTAACACAACATCCGCTACAAGTATTAAAACAGCATCTTCTACAAATACCTACACTACATCTTGGTTAGGTAATACTTTTGGTGGTGGTGACAAGTGGGTGCAGATCCAGGTAAGTGGTATTTATGTTACTCCTGACGGTACTGTCTACACTAATAGTCCTTGGGATGAAGCGGCGCGAGAGGTAGGAATTTATAAGGATGGAGATGCGATCGGCAAGGCGGATGACTTGCATGGGTGGGGAAGAGGGGGCGGATCGGCGATCGCTGTCGATCAAAAATATATGTACGTAGCGAT
>JANZYY010000272.1:277-6794 GCA_026419705.1 Fischerella sp. | reverse complement strand
GGCATACACTGAACCTGGCATATTAGTGAATTCCAGCCAATTCGACGGCATGAATTCCACCGACGCCAAAAAAGCGATCGTGGAATACGCTGAAAAACGAGGCTTTGGCAAAGAACGAGTACAGTATCGCTTGCGGGATTGGTTGATATCTCGGCAACGCTACTGGGGTGCACCCATCCCGATTATTCATTGTCCTAACTGTGGTGCAGTACCTGTCCCGGATCGAGACTTGCCAGTGTTGTTACCTGAAAACGTAGAATTCACCGGACGTGGTGGTTCACCTTTGGCTAAGTTAGAAAGCTGGGTGAATGTACCTTGCCCCACCTGCGGCACACCAGCAAAGCGGGAAACCGATACGATGGATACTTTTATTGATTCGTCGTGGTATTTCTTGCGCTATCCCGATGCCAAGAATGAACAGCAGGTTTTCGATTCCGCTAAAGTAAATGACTGGATGCCTGTGGATCAGTACGTGGGTGGCATTGAACACGCGATTTTGCACTTGTTGTATTCGCGGTTCTTCACCAAAGTACTGCGAGACAGAGGCTTGTTGAACTTTGACGAGCCTTTCCAACGCCTGTTAACTCAGGGGATGGTGCTGGGTTTGACTTACTTCAATCCCAACAAGTCTGGTAAAGATAAGTGGATTCCCACCCATCTTGTCGATCCTGCCGATCCCCGCGATCCCGAAACAGGTGAACCACTCCAATGCATTTACGCCACCATGTCCAAGTCTAAGGGCAACGGTGTTGCGCCGGAAGATGTAATTGCCAAATATGGTGTAGACACTGCCCGGATGTTCATTCTATTTAAAGCACCACCAGAAAAAGACTTGGAATGGGATGAAGCTGACGTAGAAGGACAATTCCGTTTTTTGAATCGGGTTTGGCGCTTGGTGACAGAATTTATCGATCGTTTGTCCGAACAACGAATGACAAATGACGTAGACGCCCTCCGGACGCCTGACCTTACCAAAGCAGAAAAAGACTTACGGTGGGCAATTCACACTGCTATTAAAGAAGTTAGCGACGATGTAGAGGGTGAATATCAATTCAACACAGCTATTTCAGAATTGATGAAGTTAAGTAACGCCCTCACAGAGGCTACCTGTAAAGATTCGCCAGTATATGCAGAAGGTATTCGGACTTTGGTTGTGCTGCTAGCACCTTTTGCACCCCATATTGCCGAGGAATTGTGGCATTTATTGGGTAACACCAACTCGGTCCACACCGAAACCTGGCCTAAGTATGACTCTGCAGCATTGGTTGCTGATGAAATTAACTTAGTAATCCAGATTATGGGTAAAACTCGCGGTACAATTCCAGTTCCGGCACAAGCAGATCGAGCAGAGTTGGAGAAATATGCGCGTGAATCTGAAGTTGGCAAGCGCTACCTCGAAGGCAAAGAAGTTAAAAAGGTGATTGTGGTACCTGGTAAGTTGATTAACTTTGTTCTTGGTTAGTGGTTGGTAGGGACGGGTTTTGATAGACATTTTGTCATCAAAGCTACTGAATATCATCGCTAAACCTGCCCGTACAGAAGAGACGTGCTATAGCACGTCTCTACAGATAATCACGCACCGGGGACGCCCTGAAGCGGAAATTGAACTGTTGCGAGATTATAGAGAATAGGTATTAGTGGGGACGCAAAGCTTTGCACCTCTAAAGTATTAAGTGAGTACCGATAATACTTAGCATCGAAAATCACTATTGCCCAAAAATCAGCAGACAACAACTAACACCTAAAAACTAAACAGCTAAAAAACTATAAATGACAAATAGTCAACACGTAAAAGCGCTTGAGAATTTTCCTGACCCAAGCGCTTTTAGTATAATTTAATACCATTTCACTTGTTTGATGCAACATTTGATATTCGCAATATCCCTGAATGTAAAAGGTATTACGAAATTAACCTGTGGCAAACATATGGTGAAGTGGTATCACTCCTTGCACAAAATAAGAATATCTTTTCTGAGATAAAACGAGGACTTGGGTAAGTGACAGTTTCTGAACTGACACTTGTATAAGATAACAACAAACACTTGTCCCAAAAGCTAAATTTTTGGGAAGACCCCACTTCACCCTTAGCACGAGATGGTATAAGAACATGCTGATAAACATAGTATTTTTTGACAAGAGGCGCAAGATTGAGTGAGTAAGATAGAGAACATATATGAATATTTTTGTTCCAGGGCGCTTGTGTATATTTGGTGAACATAGTGATTGGGCTGGAGGATACCGCCATTTCAACCCTGAATTAAAAATAGGTTACACGCTGCTGGTAGGTACCAACCAGGGACTGTATGCAAAAATAAAGCCCCATCCAAACCAGTTAATTTTAAGTACCTCCCTTAGCGATGGAACTCGTAAAACCCTAACTCTACCGATGGAAACACAAGTCTTGCTTAGCGAAGCAACAAAAGGAGGATTTTTTAGTTACGCAGCAGGCGTGGCTTACCAATTTCTTGTCAGGCTGCGAAGACCTCTGGGAGGAATAGAAATTGACAACTATCTGACCGATTTACCGATTCAAAAAGGCTTGTCATCGAGTGCGGCTATTTGCGTATTAGTGGCGAGGGCTTTTAATCAGGTATATGACTTAAAGATGTCTATCCAGGAAGAAATGGAGTTTGCTTATCTTGGAGAGATTACCACTCCTTCTCGTTGCGGACGGATGGATCAAGCTTGCGCCTACGGTAATCGCGCGATCGCGATGAAATTTGATGGCGATCGCACTGATATCGTGGAAGTCAGTGTTCCAAAAGATCTGTTTTTTGTCATAGTGGATCTTGGTGCTAGCAAGAATACTCAAGTAATTCTTAGGAAACTGAATGAGTGTTATCCCTTCGCCAGCAATCCAGTACAAGCGAATGTGCAAAAATATTTGGGTTCTATCAGCTATCAAATTACCCAAGCTGCTGTTAAAGCTATGCAAACAGGCGATGCACAACAAATTGGTACTCTGATGAAACAGGCACAGATAGAATTTGACAAGCATCTTATACCAGCTTGTCCCGAAGAGTTAACTGCACCTGTTCTACACCAACTACTCAATTATGAACCGATTCAACCTTATATTTTCGGTGGTAAAGGTGTTGGTTCCCAAGGCGACGGTACAGCACAATTCATTGTCAATGACAAGGAAAATCAACAAAAAGTTATCGAAATTATTGAGCGGGATTTCCCGCAAATGCAATGTTTACAATTGACGATTTATGCCGAAAAATCAAGTTAAAAAAGCTGTAATTCCTGCTGCTGGTTTTGGCACTCGCTTATTTCCTGCTACCAAAGTTGTCAAAAAAGAACTTTTCCCGATTGTCGATAAAGATGGCAGGACAAAACCTGTCATTCAATTAATAGTGGAAGAAGCAATTAGCGCTGGTATCGAAGAAATTGGCATTGTAGTGCAACCGGAAGACAAAAGAATTTTTACAGATTTATTTAAATTCCCGCCCAAAGCAGAGCTTTTTGAAAAGCTATCACCAGAAAATCAGAAATATAGCAAGTATATAGTAGATTTGGGTGACAGAATTAAAATTTTGACTCAAAAAGAACAAGAAGGTTATGGTCATGCGGTTTTATGTGCAAAAGAATGGGTAAATGATGAGCCATTTTTGTTAATGCTAGGGGACCACATTTACTCATCTGCAACCACAAAATCTTGTGCGCGTCAGGTGTTAGAAATTTACGAAAAAATTAATCAAAGTGTTGTTGGCTTAACAACAACACCAGCAGAAATTCTTTATAAAGCTGGTTGTGCTACAGGAGTTTGGCAAGAGAAAGGCTCAATTCTTTCACTCACGCAAATTTCCGAAAAACCTACCCTTGAATACGCACGTCAGCATTTGCGTGTAGAAGGAATGGCAGAAGATGAGTTTTTGTGCATATTTGGATTGTATGCACTTACACCAAAAATATTTGAACTTCTGGAAGAAAACGTCAGGAATAACTTTCGAGAACGTGGAGAATTTCAGTTAACAACCTGTCTCGATCAATTACGTGCAGTGGAGGGAATTACAGGGTACATTGTGAAAGGAAAGTATTTTGATATTGGCATGCCAGATGCTTATTGGCAAACACTGATTGATTTTAGGAATAGGTAATTATGCAAGCACATAATATCTGTCAATTGAGTATTGACTGAGTCATACTAATCTAAAGTTATAAATTTGAAGCAGATAGTAATTTCCTATGGTAGTAAAGTTAGAAAAAGTAGTTCCCTTTGGGCGATCGCTTCATGAATATATGAAAATGTTCGACTTGACTAAATCAGATTTACATAAGCGAATTTTGGGTGTTGGTGATGGACCAGCTAGTTTTAATGCAGAAGCTACCAAAATTGGTATTAACGTCACTTCTGTCGATCCAATCTATCAACTTAGTAGTACAGAAATCCTCAAGAGATTTAATGAAGTTTTGGACAATATCATCGCTCAAGTGAAAGCAACTCCTGATGACTGGACTTGGTCATATCATAAATCCCCTGAAGATTTAAGACGTAACAGAGTCCAAGTAATAAATAAATTTATCAGCGATTACGAGCAGGGAAAACAAGAAGGAAGATATCAAATTGGAGAACTGCCTAGACTAAACTTTAAAGATAAAGAGTACGATCTTGCTTTATGTTCGCACCTTCTTTTTTTGTACTCAGACCATTATGATTGCAATTTTCACTATGATTCCATTAGGGAGATGCTAAGAGTTAGTCAAGAAGTGCGTATTTTCCCTCTGCTGACTCTAATGTTGCAACGTTCACCTTATCTCGAACGTATCACCCAGGAATTGCGCAATTTGGGATATACAGTTTCAATTGTGAGAGTAGGATATGAACTCCAAAAAGGCGGTAATGAAATGCTGTTAATAAAATCCTGAACTTCCGAAATATCAAAAATTGACGTGAGTTCTACGGGTTGAAAAAGGTACAAAAAGCGCTCGACGTGAATTCGACGCACAAGTATTTGATCTCTCCCTTAATTGCTAGTTAGTTGTGATTGATTGGTTTAATTTTCTAGTAACCATAACTAGCTAACAGCTGGCTCTACTCCTGTGAAAGTGTGAGTCTTGGAAATGGATTTTCTTGGTGTCTTAGTGTCTTGGTGGTGAGAAAAGAATGATTGAAACACCAAGAAGAAAACAGTCCTCTGTACTAAGATTTGGGTTAGTTTTTTACCCACCTTGATAGAAGGGGTAAAATGCGATCGCAACTATAACCACAATTTGTAACCCCAATGTTGCAAAATTCTGCTTTGCCTCTTCAACGTCTTTTGATTCAATAATACCAGCAGGACTAATTAATTACACCGTGTTGCCTACTTGTAAACACTGTAGCTTGAGTACGGAATTTGCATTTAGTTCGTCTTCAACAGCAAACAGCTGAATTTGAGCGTTCAAACCTGCTATTTCCCAGGATTTGAAGAATTTTCAGTAGTTGATGGTTATGCTGAAATATGGTATTATTTACAACTTGTATCCAATGCTAGGAAAAACGCAGAAGGTAAGAGGTAAAAGTAAAAAACCTTCCCCTTGCTTTTGCCTTTTGCCTTTTACTTTTGTTCAACAACGTGCAGAACGTGGAAGCATGAATTTTTCACCTTCAGGCGGGAAAGTACCACGAACCATCAAGAAAAGTTCGCCATCGAGTATGTGAGGAAATGCTTGCACTTCAGCCTCAAGGCGTTCGGGACTAAAGTAAATCTCAACTTCGTTGATAGGTTGGGATATGCGTTTGAGAATAGCTTCTAAAGTACATATCTGCGTTCCCACCAAATCGAAAAGTTTGAGTGTGCTGTCTTCTATCTCCATCACCGCCACCAGATCCAAGTCTTCAGCGTAATACAGGGGGTTATTTCCCTCGTTGAAGTAGAACACAGCTTTCTCTTTCACTACCCCCAAAACCCTGGAAACGGGTTCACGTGTTTCCAATAGCCTGTTTAGTAATTTGATATCATGACTATCTGTAGTATTTAACACTCGAAAGCCATTAGTCCCACTTGGAGAGTCACACTTAGCTGTGAAGATGTGTTCCCCAACAACGCGAAAGCCAAAAGGTTTGTATATTTCAGATTGTGTTGTGGTTAGTACTAGGGTTTGATAGCGATCGCCACAGTAATCTAATACTTCTTCCATAACTTCACGGTAGTAGCCACGCCGTCGAAACTCCGGATGCGTACACACACCATGAATTCCGCCTACAATCACATCTTTTCCCATTAGTTGCATGGGGATTTCTAGAACTCCCACATGAGTAATGGCTAAGTCTTCATGGAAGCGAATAAACGGGGTAGAAGCAGATTCCCAGGATGCGCCTAGTTTCCGACTGCGCTCTGCTGCATCTCTAACTCCAATTTCCGGAAAAACAATTTCCATCAGGTTAAACAGGCGATCGCTTAATGTCGGATCTTGGGCAAATGAGCGTTGGAAGCGATACTGGTTCATAATAGCTACAGAACAGAAATTTCTGATTTTTATACTACATATACTACCTGTCTCTTATACACATCTCCGAGCCCACGAGACC
>JANZYY010000272.1:0-267 GCA_026419705.1 Fischerella sp. | reverse complement strand
TGCAATACGCTTGGCGAAAAGCCCACAACCCTTTGCAGAGACGCGTACGCCATAGGCGTTCCCCCAGGGTAATTTCGCGTCTCTACATCTAGCGGGATAACAAAAAATCGTAATGTGAGGGGTAACACCCCTGAATGACCAGCTGTATCCTCACTAGAAAAATGTATCAGACTTATAGTGAAACGGTATTGCAGGATGCATTGTACGTTTAATTAGGTTGTTCTGCTTATCAACTACCAACTTTCCCATTCGGACGCTGGATAATTT